>NZ_LDUJ01000013.1:0-226753 GCF_001043675.1 Lysinibacillus sp. LK3 | reverse complement strand
GTGTATTATAATAAAATGGTATATAATCAAGATTAAATTATGTACGTTTTGTGAATTTGTAGTTACTTTTGATTTAGAATAGTGTGTCTATATAAGCAATACAAAAGGGAATATGACTACTCTAAACTAAGATAAGGTGGAAAGTATGGCAAGAGGCAGAAAATTTAATTCAAATGGCGAACAAAGTAAACAACTATTACTTGAAAAAGCGATAGAGCTATTTTCTGATAAAGGTTATCATCACACAAAAATTAGTGACATTGTAAAGGCTGCCAATGTAACTCAGCCTACTTTTTATCTCTATTTTAAAAGCAAGGATGCCCTTTATAACGATTTGAATGCGCAATTTCAAAGCGGATTCTTGGCAGTAATGAATAGTAAATCAACTGACATTATTGAATATGGATTACAGGGTTTTATCACGCTCTTAGAGCAAAAGTTATTGAACTTGTTTGTATACATAATTGAAAATCCTGAATTAACAAAAATAGGTTTTATTGAATCCAAGCAAGCACATTTGGTGAAAAACCAAATGACACAGCAATTGATCCACCTTATTTATCTGCATGATTGTGACAAAGATCTACGACTGTATAGTGTGGATATAAAAATCATGATAGATAGTTTAGTAGGCTCAATAGAAAGACTCATCATTACGAATTTATTAGAAGAAAAAAGGTTACCTGCAGAACTTGCAAATGATATTGTACAATTATATTTTTGGAAAACCAAAGAAGTGATATAAAAAACTGCCATCGATACTTATTATCGATGACAGTTTTTTTAATTGCTTATTCTTATATGCTGATAGTAGCCTTTTTGATCTTTGCTCTTCGGGTGAATAAGTAGCATATATTCCTGATTTGGTGATAAAGCACTCTTAGGTGTAACAGTTAATGTACGACCTTCAATTTTAACTGCTACGGGTACTTCCTTAGCTCCTAAAGCAGCCAGTTGAATGTTACTTTTAGCAATTTGAGAAGTAAGCCCAGCAGGAATTTTTACTGTAAATTTTTGTGTATCAGCTATATTTTTTACCGTGGAAAGTTGTTTATATTTAGGATATTTCTCCTTCAATGCATCATAATGTGCCTGGAAAATAGGTGCTGTTGTGGTTTGAACATTTGGCTTAACGCCTACTTCATGAATAGTATAACCCGCAGGACCTGTAAATTTACCAACTGTAAGCTTTAAATAGCTTCCATCCTGTAATGTGTAAAAGCCTTGCATAGCGCCTTTCCCATAGGTTGTTTCACCGTATAAAATAGCAGCCTTCTGGTCTTTCAATGATGCGGAAAGCATTTCAGAAGCACTGGCACTATAGCGGTTTACAAGAATACGGGTATCTTTAGGAAACTTTGTATCTTGTTGAACTGCTGGGATGGTATAAGAGTTATGTGCTTCTTCTAATAAATACGCTACTTTAGCAGATTGGAATAATCCTGTTAGTTCTTCAGCTGTTGTCACATAACCTCCACCATTATTTTGTAAATCTAAGATGAACGATGTTGCACCACGTTTTTTTAAGTCAATCAGCGCATTTTTAACAAGCTGTGCACCATCCTCTGAAAAGGAAGCCAACGAAATATAGCCCACATTTCCAAATAGTAGGTCAGTTTGTACATTTGGTAATGTGAATTTTTTACGTGTAATAGTTTTGGTAGTTTTTGAACTGTCACTATTCTTTAATGTAACTTCCACCTTAGTCCCTTCATTACCGATTAAAAGGGAAGAGGCCTCTTGAGTAGAACGCCCGATAATGGATTCACCATTAACCCCAATGATGATATCTCCAGCCTGAACACCAGCCTCAAAAGCACCACTGCCTTCGATTACTTGTAAAATATGAATTCCATCTTCGTGTTCTTCAATCACCACACCTATACCTATAGTAGATAGGTTGATGCTATTCATATAATTTTCAAATTCTTGCTTAGTGAAGTAGGTTGAGTAAGGATCAAGCATACTCATGATTTCTGAGATGGATGTAGCCTTCTCTAAATTTCCATTAATTGTTCCAACGTAAGTATCTTTCACAATCTCCTTAATTTCCTTAATAAGCTGTTGATCATTTTCAGCAGCGTGAGTAGTTGTAAAAGGGAGAAGGAAGAAGCCTAGAACAAATACGAATGACCATATTAACTTTTTCATTGGACACCTCTTTTCTAGAACTCAAAATAGAATGTATCATTATTAGGTATTAAATGGATGGTTACATTATGCAATTGAGTATCTAATTTTTATTATACATGAAGCCATCGCTATAGTGGTGGACTTATATGAGGTAGAAAAAGAATCTACTTGTCGCTATGGGCAAGTAGATTCTTGTAAATTATTTTTTTATCAATTTATGAATAATAAAACCAATTGATGCGCCAACAATAGCTGGTAAAAGCCATCCTAAATTTTGCTCATACATTGGCAATGCTTTCAGGATAGTTTCATAAGGTGTAATTTCAACTTTCATTTGTTTTAAGCCATCATATAGACTGACAAGGAAAGTTGGAACGAGCGCTAAAATATAAACAATTTGTCCACCTTTAAAGAAATGATCAGCTAGTGACAAGACCATCAATACCATAGCTAAAGGATAAATGATTAATAGTACAGGTAGTGATGCACTAATTATTGTTGAAAGTCCCACATTTGTAATAGCTGTACTAAAAATAGTGAAGACAACTAAAAACGTTTTATATGAAATTTGAGGGAATAGCTTATGGAAAAATTGTGCATTAGCAGTCAATAAACCAACAGCTGTGGATATACAAGCTAGTAAAATAGTCGCAGACAAAATAATACTTCCAAGGCTTCCAAAGAGCACCTCAGCTGATTTTGCAATAATATTTCCGCCATTATCAGAAATACCAATTGCATTGATACTTGTATTACCAATATGCCCTAGAGAGATATAGACAAAGGATAAACCTATTGCAGCAACGACCCCCGCAAAAATCGTTGTTTTTACTTGTTTTCTCGTATCTTTCATACCCATATCACGCAAGGCCTGTAAAATGACGATACCAAAAACAAGAGCACTTAGAACGTCCATCGTTAAGTAACCTTGTACAAAGCCTTCAGCTAAAGGTGACACTTTATAGTTTCCTACAGCTTCTCCTGGTTCTCCCATAGGAGAGATAAAACTTTTAACAGCAAGCAATAAAATAACAAAAAGCAGGGCAGGTGTTAAAATTTTACCTACTCGATCAACGAGCTTCGAAGGGTTAATAGATAAATATAGAATTAACGTGAAAAACAAGATAGATGTGATAAAAAGTGGCGCCCAATGATCCCTCATCGCTTCAGAGAGAAATGGCGCAATGCCTATTTCATAGGACACAGATCCAGTACGTGGTACAGCAAAGAACGGTCCAATTGCTAAGTAGACAATGGATGTGAAAATCACCCCAAAAGCAGGACTAACACGGTTAGCAAGCAGTTGTAAATCGCCTCCTGCTTTGGCAACAGCAACAATCGCTAATAGTGGAAGACCAACACCTGTTATAAGGAAACCAATCATGGCTACAGTGATGTTTTCACCTGCTTGTTGGCCTAATAATGGTGGGAAAATAATATTACCAGCACCCAAGAACAAGGCAAATAGTAGTAATCCTACTGCTAAATTTCCTTTGATGAAATGCAAGATGTTTTTCATAAGTATAATAACTCCTTTAAGATTGAAAAGCTAAAACTTTCTAAAAATTTTAAATACAGAAGTGTATGTTATCATAGGAACACTAATCTTGCAATGAAAATAGTATTTCAATATAGTCGGATTTCGTCGTATTCTATAAGTTTCCTATAATGTTTGAAAAATAGTCAGTTTTTCCGATTTTTCATGCAATAGTTATCTAGTATGATAGACACACAAGGGAATATTCTAGCACGAACGGAGGCACTTTGGTATGCAAAAGACAAAAAAATGGAGAATTCTTGTTCTAAGTACTTTAGCAACTTCATTTTTAGCATTACAAACAGCGGAAGCAGCAACATATACTGTACAAAAAGGAGATACTTTAACGAAAATCGCCCAAAATCATCAAGTCACGATTGGGGATATTATGAAGTGGAATAATCTATCGAAAGATACGATTTTTGTAGCTCAAAAGCTTGAGATTCAAAAACAATCAACGAATGAGGGAGTAAAGCCCGCAACTCCATCAACTTCTGGAAAACCAGCATCTAGTTCTCATACAGTAGCAAAGGGTGACACCTTATCAAAAATTGCAAAGCTATATAATGTGACAATTAAGGATATAATGGATTGGAATAAGCTTGAAAAAGACACGATTTTTGTTGGACAAGTACTGAAGCTTTCTTCAGCTGCAGTGATACCCGATGGTGATACTATACATAATAATGTGACTTCAGGTACGGGCACTCCATCAAAAGTAACTGCGAAAGATCCTACAGCTAATGGACAAGCGATTTATAACAAAACCGTTGAAGTTGCCAATACATTGGTTGGAACACCCTATCTATACGGTGGAAATACACCTGTAGGGCTTGATTGCAGTGGCTTTATTTTTTATGCCTTTAATCAAGGTGGTTTAAAAATAGGAAGAGCAAGCAGTGAAGGCTATTTTTACGGTAATACTACCCATGTAGAAAATCCAGTACCTGGCGATTTAGTGTTCTTTGAGAATACGTATAAAGAAGGTATTTCTCATATGGGGATTTATCTCGGAGATAATAAATTCATTCATGCGGGTACAGATGGTGTAGAAGTTTCGGATGTTACGTACTCCTACTGGTCTTCTAAATTAGTAGCCTACAAACGTTTTGATAGTGTGAAATAAAAAGTAGCGATTTTTGCCTAGGCAAAAATCGCTTTTTGTTTTAACAAAACCCCCCTCTCTCTTTTAGAAGAAAGGGGGGGTTAGGTTATTGTGTTACACGAGCTGACCAACGTGAAAGATCAGCGCCTTTTGGGTTTACTAATTGGGCAGGGAAAATAAATGTCCAAGGCTTGGTTGAATTAGGTTGAACTGTTAAAATAGGATCCATTTTAAATGAACCTTTTGCTATTTGTTTTCCTCTTGCGTCAATAATTTCAAGAGGTAGTTGTTCCAAATTTATAGCCTTATTATGGCCATTACGAATAAATATAGAGACATTTAAGCTACCATTATTCATAAATTTAGCCTGCAAACCTGTGAAGTTTACTTCTGTTTCCCCTAATTTGGGTAACGTTTTAACAATTTTGGCAAGCTCCTCTTTTTGTTCTGCTGGTAACTGTTCTTCCCAGGTAGGATCTAATTCTAATTGATGATCACGTAAAGATACTAGATTGAAAGCCAGTTTCCAGCCTTCTTCCGGTATTTCATCAACTTTAATAGCTGATTTTTCAAATTCAAATACCCATGGGCGAGCGCTTTTCGCTGGGATTGTGCCAAGTGCTTTAAAGTCAAATTTTTTAGAAGCTACAAGCTTATCGTTTTTATCCATGATAAAAAGTTCGATTTCACCAAGTTCAATGGCTTCAGAAAGCGAAGAACGGAAAAATGCTCGTACTTGCCATTTTCCAGAGCGGTCCTCATCAATACTAATGGAAGAAAGAGATAATTGATTTGGTTTTAATGGTTCTAGCTCATTAGCAAGAAAGTTAAAGATATATTTTTGCTCCTGAGGTACATTCCAATCAGGATGGAAAGACAGCTTGGTTTCAACTATACCATCATTATTTTTATCTGTAGTAGTGTTTCCTAGTAAGTCCTTTGAGTCAATTATATTTTCTTGACCAACTTTGTCTGATTTTTTAAAGAATGAGAATAAGCCCATTTTTTATTGATCCTCCTGTTGCGCTTCAATTGTTTTCATAAATCCAATAATTTCTATAATGATCGTACGACGTAATTCTTGGAAGTTTTTGGCGAATAATTCTAAGCCTTCTCTTTGATAAATACGCATAGGATCTTCCTGTTGATAGTGGCGAAGACCAATGCCTTCTTTTAAATGAGCCATAGACTCTAAATGCTTTATCCAACCATTATCTAAGTTACTTAACATGATTTGAGGGATGACATCTATTACTTGTTCATTTTGAGCAAACGTATCCATCTTAGCAGTTAATTCATCTACAGGCGCTTGTAGGGAATCTAAAATAGGTATAACCTTCCCAACTTCTCTATCAATGGAAACAGGAGATAGGAAGAGACTATTTAAAGTTGCCTCTATTCCATCATAGTCCCATTCAAACGACGGAATATCATCAGGTGTAGCATCACGAACTGCAAAGTCTACTGTTTCATATAACATTTGCTTTAATTGATCTAATAAATCTTCACCAGCTAAAATTTTGTCACGAAGTCCATAAAGAACGGTACGTTGGTCATTGATAACATCATCTAATTTTAGGTTATATTCCCTCATGCCATATTGGGAACCTTCAACAATACGTTGTGTTCGGTCAATAAGCTCTTGAACCTCTTTATTTTGAATAATACCCTGATCATCTACAATCATTTTTGCAGAGAATTTTTCTACTTCTTCTTTTGCGTAACGGCGGAACATATCATCTTCAATAGAGAGAATGAAGCGGCTTTCGCCTACATCACCTTGACGGCCTGAACGCCCACGTAGCTGATTGTCTACACGACGGCTTTCATGCTTTTCTGTCCCAATTACATATAAACCACCAAGCTCGTGTACATCATCACCTAACATGATATCCGTACCACGACCAGCCATGTTTGTCGCTACTGTAATACGACCTTTTTGACCTGCCTGTGAAATAAGTTCAACTTCTTGTTCAACTGTTTTTGCATTAAGTAATTGGAATGTTAATTTTTCCCTTTTTAGATAGTCAGCTACAGTTTCAGACTGTAAAATCGATGTTGTCCCAATTAAAATTGGCTGGCCTTTTTCATGACGTTTTTTAACCTCAGCTGCAACATACTTATATTTTGCTTCCTGTGTGCTAAAAATAAGATCAGGCTGATCAATACGCTGACGCGGACGGTTTGTTGGGATTTGCACAACTTCCATGCCATATACTTCGCGAATTTCTTTTTCCTGTGTTTTCGCTGTACCCGTCATCCCGGAAAGCTTTGGATACATACGGAAATAGTTTTGAATTGTGACCTGGGCCATTGATTTATTTTCATCTGTAATCGTTACGCCTTCTTTAGCCTCAATCGCTTGATGTAAGCCATCAGAAAGTGAACGACCTTCTAAAATACGACCTGTAAACATATCAACAAGCTCGATTTTGTCTTCTTTGACAATGTAATCAACATCGCGCTTAAACATAACATGTGCACGTACTGCTTGGATTACGTAATGGAAGAGTGTTTGGTGTTCTAAGTCATATAAATTATCGATATTGAAGGCAGCCTCAACCTTTTCAATACCTTTATCCGTTAGAGAAGTAGCCTTTGTTTCATCGTCAAAGTCATAATCTTCATCTTTCTTGAATCGTTTCGCTAACATAGCAGCAATGCGGTGTAATTCTTCGTTGGAAGGCATTTTACCTGCGATAATTAAAGGTGTTTTCGCTTCGTCGATTAATACACTATCTACTTCATCTATAATTGCGAAGTGATAAGGACGTTGTACTTTATCTGCTAAGCTATAGGCCATATTGTCACGTAGATAGTCGAAGCCAAATTCAGTACCCACACCGTATGTAATATCTGCATTATAGGCTTCTTTTTTCTCATCAGCTTCCATCATCGGGATATTTAGACCAACAGTTAGGCCAAGGAAACGATGAATTTGACCAACAAGCTCAAAGTCACGCTTTGCTAGATAATCATTTACAGTAATGACATGAACGCCTTTACCTTCTAATGCACGTACATAAGAGGGAAGAGATGCAACTAACGTTTTACCTTCACCTGTTGGCATTTCAGCAATATTACCTTCTGTTAATACTAGACCACCGATAAGCTGCACATCAAAATGACGCATTCCTAATACACGCTTTGAGGCTTCGCGTACAACAGCAAATGCGTCTGGGATGATTGATGTAATAGGCTCACCTTGTTCTAATTGATTTTTGAAAATAAAAGTCATTTCTCTTAATTCAGCATCTGACTTATCAACATACTTTTCTTCAAGATTATTAATTTGATCTACTATTTTGTAGTAGCGTTTTAATTGACGAGCACTTGTTTGCTCTTTGTTACTTTTGAAAATTGAGAACATGAAATATACGCTCCTTTAATGTTGTCTACATGCTAGACACACCATTATTCTATCAAATTTTACTTATGGTGACTACAATTGACTGTATAGGAATCTATTAATGCTAAAATGTACAAAATATTTGTGAAATCGTGGAAAATGTTTAGAAAAAGTATATTTCAATGCTTGTTCATGCTATAATCAATTTGGATTTCAATGTAGATTATATATTTGAGGAGGAGAGACATGCTTTACGTGTCTTTAATAGCAGCGTTCGTTGCATCCATTTTGTTAACTCCATTAGTGAAACGTTTAGCGTTTAGAATAGGTGCTGTTGACGCACCAAACTATCGAAAAGTACATGCTCGAATTATGCCAAGACTTGGCGGTTTAGCCATTTTCCTTGCCTTTATTATTGGCGTGACGATTTTATACTCATTTTTAGTTCATACAAAACATGGTAGTAACGAGGCTTTATTAGCTATCATTATTGGTGCTTGTATAATCGTAATCACAGGTGTTATTGATGATATGCGTGAGATTTCTGCAAAAGCAAAAATGCTTGGTCAGCTAGTTGCAGCACTGATTGTTGTTTTTGTAGGTGGTATTGAAATTGAAATGGTTAATCTACCGTTCTTAGGTACATTAGACTTTGGTTTATTGAGTATTCCATTAACGATCATTTGGATCATCGGTATTACGAATGCCATTAATTTAATTGACGGCCTAGATGGTCTAGCTGCAGGTGTTTCTACGATTGCACTGATTACATTAGCTGTCATGGCATTTATCATGAGCAATGTGTTTGTTTTAGCGTTAGCAGCCATTTTAGCTGTAGCTTCACTTGGTTTCTTATTTTATAATTTCCACCCAGCAAAAATCTTTATGGGTGATACAGGGGCATTGTTCCTAGGATTTATGATCTCTGTGTTAGCGTTACTTGGTTTTAAAAATATTACATTCGTAGCTTTAATCATCCCAATTATTATCCTTGGTGTTCCGATTTCGGATACATTCTTTGCCATTGTTCGTCGTGTTCGCATGAAGAAGAAATGGTCTGACCCAGATAAATCACATTTACACCATCGATTACTCGATATGGGCTTTACACATCGACAAACAGTCCTAATAATTTACGGAATTGCAGTAATGTTTGGATTAGCGGCTATCATTTTCTCTATGGCAAAGGTTTGGGGAGCTATATTACTTGTAGCGGTCATCCTAACAGCTATTGAAATCTTTGTAGAGGTCATCGGACTGGCTGGTAAAAACTATAAACCATTATTAAATTTTGTACGGATATTTAGTAAATAAAATTTAAGCAATCATACAATTTGTATGATTGCTTTTTTGTTGTTAAATAGGGTTACTATTAAAGTTATTAAACAGTGAGTCGCTAGACAACGAGAAGCTTTTTCTAAACCGTTTTTTTATACATTGAGAGTGGGAAAGAAGGAGAACTTAAGTAAGCTTGTTTATCGATTACAAGGAGGGGGAAATGTAAAGGGTGGTCAATCGATGGAAAAGTCATATAAAAAGACCATAGACTAGTTTGTCTATGGTCTGACAGGTCTTATTCAATAACTGAATTGTCATCGATGCTAGCAGCACTGTCTGTTCCTGTATTGCCACTTGTTAGGCTTGATGATTGTTCATTTTGGCCAAGATGGTTTTTGAAAATCTCTTTTACTTCTTCAACAGAATCTTGATTTAACTGGTAATAATAAATACCAGTAGACATATCATCCGTACCATCTAATGTTAAGGAATCGATACGTGGTGCGCCTTTTGATAAATAAGATAAGAAGGACTTCATTTCAGTGAATGTCATATCTGTTTTCATATTATCACCAAGAGCTTTAATGACATTATCATATTTTGTGATAGAGTCTACAGAAGCCACTTTTTTAATAATTGCAGATAGAATTTCCTGTTGACGTTTGCCACGCTCAATATCACTATCTTGCTTACGAGTTCTTGCAAGGGCAAGTGCCTCACTTCCATTTAAATGCTGTAACCCTGGCTTTAAATTGATTGTAAACTTATCGAACTCATCTAATTCATGCAATGCATATGGTACTTCAGCTTCAATACCACCTAATGCATCTACAACATCTATGAATGCATTAAAGTTCATGCGTACATAATAGTCAATAGGAATATCAAATAGTTCTTCTACAGTTTCGATCGTAGTAAGTGTTCCACCCATAGCATGTGCGTGAGTAATTTTATCTTTATAACCTACTTTAGGAATATAAACGTATGAATCACGAGGAATGCTTAACATTTTAATTGTATGAGTTTTATTATTTAATGTAGCTAAAACGAGTGCATCAGAACGTGAATGGTCTGACCCCTGTCCTCGATTATCACTATCGTCAACTCCGACAAATAAAATAGATACATTATCGTGTACTGGTTCTACACTTTCTTCGCGTTTTGCAGAAACCTGACGACCTTCTAATTCCTCATATGCTGAGTCTGCAGCATGCTCTACCTGTTTTGTAAGGTAAACAGCATAAGCCGTTACACAAATCACCAAGCTTGCAACTAGGAGTAGTGTAACTTTTATAATTAAGGAAGCTTTAGAAGACCTCTTTTTAGTCGGACTAACAGATCTTTTTTTCATAATAGATATATTCTCCTCTAATTATTGGGAATAATAATGCAATGAAGCTAACTTTTATTCAATTATTACTAAGTAATTGTGTGGACAATAAAATAGCTTAACAAAAAAATTATACTATGCATATTTAGTTTCGACAATTAAAACTATTTAATTGACAATAAATTCTACAAATTGAGCATCTTCGAAAGTGATGGTAGCCTGTCCATTTGTCATTTCTGTTATCCAACTTCGGAACTGTTCTTCTTCCTCTTTTAGCACAGAAACAATGATTTCAACACCCTCCAAATAACGTATTTCCTCTAAAGAATATGATGAACTTCTTATTTCATTTTCGACTTTTCCTAGCCATGTATAATCAATAGCTACTTTCATGAAATGATGCAATTTACGTTCAACTATCTGTGCAGCAGTTAATCCCTCTGTAGTTGCTTTTCCATAAGCACGAATAAGGCCACCACCACCGAGCTTAATGCCTCCAAAATAGCGGGTCACAACAACGACCGTATCTTTTAACCCTTGTTTTTTTAAGACCTCTAACATAGGGACGCCTGCAGTACCACTAGGTTCCCCATCATCATTTGCCTTTTGAATATGATCATGGTCTCCAATAATATATGCAGAGCAGTTATGTGTTGCATTATGATGCAATTTTTTTATACCATCTATAAAAGAAATTGCATCCTCTTCCGTTTCTGCACGTTCTATATAAGTGAGAAAGCGAGATTTGGAAATGACAATTTCGCTTTCACCATATCCTTTTACTGTTAAATAGTTTTCTCTCATTCGTATCAATCTCCTTTTAACTAGAGTTCTATTCTATAATTTTCATGAAGAAAAAGCATTAAATTTTAGCATGGTAATGCTATAATAGGTGTAGACTATGGAATATGTGATTTTAGTCTATTAAATTAGTAAGTAATCATAAGACATTAGACTGGGGAGTATACTATGTTTTCAAATGATACCTTCGATTTAAAGTCGCTTGATGACATTTTTAATCGAATGTTAGATACAATCATGAGCTCAAAGGATGATATCTTTATTATAAGTGAACAAAGCCGCAGAAGCTTTGAAGATATGCAAAAAGAGCTTGAAATTGTTCGAAAACAAATATCAATCGTAATTGATGATGGCGATGCATTGGAAAAAAGTACGCAGCTTGCTAAGCAACGACTTGTGCTAGTGAGTAAAGCTTTTGATAATTATACCGAAGAACAAGTTAGAGAAGCCTATGAAACTGCACATGATTTTCAAGTAAAGCTCTCCGTTATTAGAACACAAGAAAAACAGCTACGGGATAAAAGAGATGATCTAGAGAGAAGATTAAGAGGATTACTCGATACGATTGAACGTGCTGATCATATTGTTAATCAGGTAAATGTCGTTTTGAATTACTTAACTTCAGATTTAAGAAATGTTGGTTTAGCCCTTGAACAAGCAAAAATGAAACAGGATTTTGGGATACGTATTATTGCAGCTCAAGAGGAAGAGCGTAAGCGTTTATCAAGAGAGATTCATGATGGACCTGCTCAAATGCTTGCAAATGTCCTTATGCGCACTGATTTAATAGATAGAACGTATCGTGAAAAAGGTATTGAAAAGGCTTTGGCTGAAATTGCCGATTTAAAGAAAACGGTGCGTAATGCTTTATCTGAGGTGCGACGTATTATTTATGATCTACGACCAATGGCACTTGATGATTTGGGAATTATTCCGACATTAAAGAAGTATTTATCGACAGTGACTGAATATAATCCAGGTGTTGAAATTCATTTCCAATCGAGAAGTACAGAAAAACGTATACCTTCAAATTATGAAGTATCCATTTTCCGATTAGTACAAGAATGTGTAACCAACGCCATGAAGCATGGAAAGTGTAAAGACATTTGGGTAAAGCTTGAATGGTTAAAAGATGCCGTCAACATTGTTGTAAAAGATGATGGCATAGGCTTCGACCCACAAGTAGTGAAAGATCATTCCTTTGGGATTTTAGGAATGAAAGAACGTATTGAAATTTTAAATGGTACAATCACCATTACGAGTGAAATCAATCGAGGGACAACGGTGTTATTTAAAATACCGTTAGAAGTAGAATGATGTAACTGTCGCAGAAATCTAGGGGGTAAAGACAAATGACAAAGATTATTATTGTAGACGATCACCAGCTATTCCGCGAAGGAGTAAAACGCATTTTAGATTTTGAAGATACGTTTGATGTAGTAGCAGAAGGTGACGATGGTACAGATGTTGTTACGTTATACGCTGAAAACGAACCAGATGTTGTACTTATGGATATTAACATGCCAGGCAAAAATGGAGTAGAAGCAACGGCAGAGTTAATTACTGAATTTCCAGATGCAAAAGTGATTATGTTGTCTATACATGACGATGAAACATATGTTACGCATGCATTAAAATCAGGTGCTCTTGGTTATATGTTAAAAGAGATGGATGCAGATGAAATCGTTGAGGCGATTAAAGTTGTTGCCAACGGCGGTTCTTATTTACATCCAAAAGTAACGAAAAACCTAGTAGCAGAATTTAAACGACTTTCAGAACATGAAAATAAAGGAAACTTCCATCAAACTGAAATTCGTCGTCCATTCCATTTGCTAACTAAGCGTGAATGTGAAGTATTACAATTATTAACGGATGGTCAATCAAACCGTACAATCGGTGAGACACTGTTTATCTCTGAAAAAACAGTTAAAAACCACGTATCAAGTATTCTTCAAAAAATGAATGTGAATGACCGTACACAAGCAGTTGTAACAGCTATCAAAAATGGCTGGGTTGAAGTACGCTAATTGCTAAGACTGTTTTTAAAAGCTACTTTTATTGAAGTAGTTTTTAAAACAGTTTTTTATTGTTTTTTGGTAATAATTTGTATTGGGCTAACTTGATGAAGAACAGGTCATTCACAATTTTGTAACATTACTATTCATTAGTATGAATATGATAACTAGCAATTCATGCAACATTTTACAGCCTAATGCGTCATAAGGAAGATGTAGCACTTAAATGTTGAAAATGCACAACAAAATTCCTACGAAAGCATTTATATGCTACAATATGCGCGGGAGGTTTTTTGATGTTAAAGAAAAGTTTTCTAGCAGTTCTAATCTTATTAGTGTTAACTGCCTGTGGTAATAAAGATGAAAAGATGAGTGATGAAGAACGAGATAAAGTAATAGAGGATGGTACAGTTGGCTTTGAAATGATGGGTGGAAACGTAGAAAAGGCTGATAATGTACCAGAGGAAGATGAAAAGGCGATTTTAGCATCCTTTGATGAGTATATTGCTGCATTAAATGCTGAAGAAATTGATCGTTATATGAATACAATCTCGAAAAATCCAAAGGGTTTTAAATACGATGAAGAAAAAACATATGCATCAGAAGTATTTGATCAATTTGATATTAAGCGTGAAGTAGAAAATGTAACAATTGCAAAGTATGAATCAGATGAGGCGCAAGTATTTGCCAACATGAAAATGCACTCACTTCAGCTTGAGACAAATGTCGAACATGAAAGTGCAGGACGTCAGGTAACAGTCTTTGTGAAAGAGGACAATGATTGGAAAGTAACAAGTGTCTTTTATATTGGTGACGACTCACAGTCAAGTACAGGAAATTAACAGAAGCTATCTTCATTCAACATAACAATTGAGTGAAGATATGCCTATTTATACATAGACAATGAATGTGAAATGGAAGCTAGCTTACTAGCACGACTCTAGAAGGGCGAGAACGGGAATCCGACGTTCGTCATTCATTTCACATTCATTTCTTTTTGTTTTCCGTCATTTATGCAAAAGCGAAGCGCCAGCAATAACAACACAACAACAACAATTGCACCAAGTAGAAATAGATTGTAAACTAAAAATTATAGGAGAGTGGACATGGATGAGGACGGCAATCGTAACAGATAGTACTGCATATATTACAGCTGAGGAACGTGCACGCTTAAACATTCACATGATACCTTTAAGTGTTAATATCTCGGGTCAATTATTTGCAGAAGAAGTAGATATCACAGCATCTGAATTTTATGATAAGGTGCGTGGAGCTAAAGAATTTCCTAAAACAACACAACCTCCAATTGGAGAATTTGTTGCTCTTTTTGATGAGCTAGCAAAGGATTACGATGAGATAATTTCTATCCATTTATCGAGTGGTATTAGTGGAACATACCAAGGTGCAGTGCAGGCCGGTGAAATGGTGGAAGGTATTAATGTTTATGCCTTTGACAGTGAAATATCCTGTGCTGTTCAAGGCTTTTACGTATTAAGAGCAGCGGAGATGGCGAAAGAGGGCCATTCAGCAAAAGACATACTTGCAGCATTAGCGGACATGCAACAGTCTATTCGTGCTTACTTCATCGTAGACGACTTAGCACATTTACAGCGTGGTGGGCGTTTATCTTCTGCAGCTGCATTAATCGGTGGCTTATTACAAGTAAAGCCTGTTTTACATTTTGTGGATAAGGTAATTGTACCTTTCGAAAAAATCCGAACACGTAAAAAGGCATTAAAGCGGGCGGAAGAATTGCTAGCAGAGGATGCAAAAAAGTATGCAGCGATGGACGCTGTTGTCATTCACGGAAATTGCCCTGCTGAAGCCCAAGAATGGCTAGAGCAATTAGCCGCAACGTACCCAAACGTAAACTTTAAATTGAGCTATTTTGGTCCTGTTATTGGTACTCATTTGGGTGAAGGGTCAATGGGATTAGGATGGACAAAAAAATAACGAATTGTGAGAAGTCTCTACAGCAAAAGTAGAGGCTTTTTTCTATGAAAGGGGAGGTTTTAATGAGATATAGGGGTTGGTTGTTGCCCCCAGCATTACGTGATTTTCATGAAGGGCGCATTTGGTTAAAAGAACATTCGCCATTTTCATCTGAAGATATTGAGAAAGCAATAAAGCGAAAATACGTCAGTATAATAGAAGGAATTCCAATAAAGCCAGCTATGAAATGCAATCGTTGTCACAATACAGACCCGCACTTATTCACAAAATTCCATTGTTCCAAATGTCAGCAACAATGTGTGTACTGCCGACACTGTATTAAAATGGGGAGAGTAAGTAGCTGTACAAAATTGATGATTTGGACAGGTCCCAAGACGATAAAAATTAACAAGCATTCATTAAAATGGGCAGGGCAATACACCGAACTCCAGCAACAGGCTGCTAATGAAACCTTGGCAAGTGTGAAAGCAAAACGCTCCCATTTAATTCATGCAGTTTGCGGTGCAGGCAAAACAGAGCTACTTTTTCCTACTGTCTATGATGCATTAAAGAGAGGGCTACGTGTTTGTATTGCTACACCACGGACAGATGTAGTGTTAGAACTGTATCCACGCTTTCAAGAGGCTTTTCCTGATACAGTTATTCATGCTTTATACGGTGGAGCACCTCACCAAAATGGCTATGCACAGCTTGTTATAGCAACAACCCATCAGCTCTACCGATTTGATAAGGCATTTGATGTCATTATTGTAGATGAGGCAGATGCTTTTCCTTATACATTTGATGAAACTCTACAAAGAGCAGTAGAAAAGGCTAAAAAGGAAAATGCTCCTCTGGTATTTGTGACAGCAACCCCATCAGCATCATTACTCCATACTTTCCAGCAAGAAAGCTACTCTTTTATTCCAAAACGCTATCATAATCATCCATTACCAGTCCCACAAGTAAGTTCTTTATGGGGCTATGATAAATGCTTTAAGCGAGGTAAAATCCCTAAAAGGTTAAAAAAGTGGGTGGAGGAGCGCTTACACCAAAAGGAACCCTTTTTACTGTTTTTCCCGACAATTGACTTAATGAAACGTGCAACTCCTCTTTTTCAAGGGTTAAATGAAGACATATTAGCTGTGCATGCAGCTGACCCAGAGCGGAAGGTGAAGGTGTTAAAGCTACGAAATAAAGCAGTTCCGGGCTTATTAACCACTACGATATTAGAAAGAGGCATTACAATCAGCAATGTACAGGTGGCTGTTATAGGGGCAGAGTCATTGATTTTTACTGCAAATGCTCTCGTTCAGATTGCAGGTCGAGTTGGGCGAAATGTTCAATTTCCTAATGGGGATGTCCTATTCTTTCATCACGGTATTACGGCAGAGATGGATGAGGCATGCGCAAAAATTCAATTTTATAATAAGAAGGGATTTTCTGAATGAATAAAATAGAACCTCGTTGTTTAATATGCACACAGCCGTTAAAAATAACTATTTCCTGGAAAATGATTCTAACCAAACAATTCTTACCGACAATATGTGAAAGATGTGCCGCTCGTTTTGTACCTTCACAATCTGCTACATCCCTTTATCAATATAATCAGGCGATGAAGGATTACTTACACCAGTTAAAGTTTCTTCAAGATGTGGCTCTTGCCAAGGTATTTCGACAGGAGCTCTATGATCGTCTCAATAAAGAAAAAGCAATTATTCTCCCCATTCCGATGCATCCTCTCAAGCAACAGGAGCGTACTTTCTCGCATACTGATGAACTATTAAAAGCGGCTCATATTCCCTTTATTCAATTATTAGAAAAGACAACGACAGAAACGCAAAGCTCCAAAAATAGAGAGCAGCGAATGCAGGCAGCTCCACTTTTTTGCTTAAAGGAGGGAGCACAAGTTGAACATAAAAATTATCTTCTTTTTGACGATATAAAAACTACAGGGACAACTCTACAGCATGCTGAAAATGTTTTAATGCAGGCAGGTGCTAAAAATGTCCAATACTTCACATTAATTGAAGGATGAAAATACCAATACATTATGTATAATAGTTAATGAACAGTATTCGTAGATAAGTTTTCTAGAAAGAGGAGGAAAGGCCAATGGCAGAGGTTCGTAATTGTCCGAAATGTAATGAATTTTTTAATTATACAGGAGTCCGAGAAGTGTGCCATAAGTGTGCACAATCAGAGGAGGAGCTTTATCAAATCGTTTATCGTTTCTTACGTAAACGTGAAAACCGCGCGGCAACAGTAGAACGTATTGTAGAAGCAACGGGAGCAGCCGAGGAGCTATTGTATAAATGGGTTCGTAAAGGCCGCCTGCAGCCAGCTATGTTCCCTAACCTTGGCTATCCATGTGATAACTGTGGTCATCTGACAACAACCGGTAAACTTTGTGCAAAATGCCAGGATGAATTAAAGGCAGACTTACGTACATTTGAAGCAGCTAAGGAATTCCGCGACAGTGTAGAGCAGCGTGATCGTGTAACCTATCATGCAGACCGAAAACGCTAATAATTGGGGGTGTGTTAATTTTAAACAAAATTAGCACACTTTTTTCTATGTTGAAACTTAACATTATGTGAGACAATCCGAAATAATAGTAAGATAGGATTTAGCGATGGGGGGTATTGAAATGAAAATTACATCTTATGGTATTAATGCAGTAAACGCCTATAAAAACCAAGTACGCAATGTGAAATCAGATACAAACAAAGCATCTTTTGCTGATAAAATTGAAATTTCCAAGGCAGCACAGGAAATGCAGGGTGTTTCAACATACAGTACAGAGCGAGCGGAACATGTTCAACAGCTAAAAAAGGATATCGCTTCTGGTGAATACAAAGTAGATGCGCGTAAAGTGGCAGAGGATATGCTGAAATATTATCGTTTCTAGGGAATAGCAGAAAGGATGTATAACGATATGTCTGTAGAAGCAATTAGTTCTACACTAACAATGCTAGAGAGAATGCATAAAAGCTTACTCGAACTAGCCTTTAAAAAAACAGAAATTATTAAAAGTGGCGATATCGAAGCTTTAGACCAATTGCTCAAGGACGAGCAGGCGCATGTAGCAGCCATCGATAAGCTCGAGCAACAGCGTCAGAAACAGGTAACGGACTACCTTGAAGCAAAGGGACTTGCTTCAGCTGACAAAACAACTGTCGCGGATGTCATCGAGGCTGCTGAACAACAAGCTGACAAAGCAACACTATCAGCAGTTCGCGAACGTTTAATGCAAATTATCAATGACCTACGAAAACAAAATAATTTAAATCAAAAACTCGTTTTTCAATCCTTACAAATCGTCAACCTAACATTAGATGCAGTAAGACCTCATACAGAGCAAATGAACTACTCCAGCAACGAGGTCAGAGGTACAAGCAATATATCTAAAAAATCATATTTCGATTCACAAGCATAACAAGGGAGGAAGAAACATGCGCTCAACATTTATGGGCTTAGAAGCTAGTAAACGTGGTCTCTTTGTACAACAAACAGCTTTATATACAACAGGACATAATATTTCTAATGCAAATACTCTAGGCTACTCTCGCCAACGAGTAAACATGCAGGCAACGCCAGGTTTTCCAACCGCTGGATTAAACCAACCAACTTATCCAGGACATCTTGGTACTGGGGTGGAAGCGGGTTCTATCCAGCGTATTCGTAGTGAATTTATTGACCGCCAATATCGCCAAGAAACAAATAAGTTAGGGTACTGGGAATCTAGAACAAATGCCATTGCCCAAATGGAAGATGTTGTGAATGAACCTTCGGAATTCGGTTTAGATAAAGCCTTCGAACAGTTTTGGAAAGGACTTGAAGATGTAGGGACTAAGCCTGCAGATGGAGCTTCACGTCAGGTAGCTATTAGTCGTGCGGAGCACTTAGCTGAATCCTTTAATTATCTTGATAAACAATTGAAAATGATTCAGGGTAATATTGGAAATGAGCTTAATGTTTCGACAACTCAAATTAATACCATCCTAAAACAGATTGCTGCTGTTAATAAACAGATTCAAGAGGTTGAACCTAGTGGACATGTACCAAATGATTTATATGATGTTCGTGATACTTTAGTCGACAAATTAAATGAGTATATCCCAGTATCAATTGAACGTATTCCTTCTGGTGGTTTAGCATCAGAGGTTGCAGAGGGAAGCTTAAAAATTACATTTAAAGGCGCAGATGGTGTTGTCAGAGATCTAGTAAACGGTAAAGATTTTGCTCAATTTACAGCAATGGGTACAAATGGCACGAAGGTGACAGGCGACGATATTACAAATTCTTTCTCTGAATTACGATTAACAGGATTGGAATCTTTAGATGCTCATGAAGCAGGTGCTGTCACTAGTACGCAAGCAGCCATTAAACAGCAAGACTTTGAAGCATCAAAAGGTAAATTACTTTCACTCGTTAATTCGTTTGGTTATCAAAGTGCAGGCGGCGATATTAAAGGATACTACCCAGAAACTTTACAAAAATTAGATCAATTAGCCAATGCATTTATTAAAGAATTCAATGCTCAGCATGCAAAAGGTTATACCCTCGAAGAGAAAGATGCAAATGGAAACATCATCAATGCTTCTGTACAAGGAGGCGTTTTCTTTGAAGGTACTGGTGCTGGTGGAATCAAGGTTAATGAAGATATCCTAAAAAACCCCAACCTGTTAGCTGCATCTTCTAATCTAACAGAAGAAGGAAATGGTAAAAATGCTTACGAACTTGCCAATATGCAACATAAATTATATGCAGATATAGATAATGCAAGCTTACAATCATTCTATCAAGCAATTGTCGGAAAAGTTGGTGTAGATGGTGAAGAAGCATTACGTTTAGCAGCCTCGTCTGAATCCCAACTTCTTATGGTGTCCAAAAGCCGTGATTCTGTAAGTGCTGTTTCTTTAGATGAAGAAATGACAAATATGATTACTTTCCAACAGGCGTATAATGCAAATGCACGTATGATTACGGTTGTCGATGAAACATTGGATAAAATTATTAACGGTATGGGCCGAGTTGGTCTATAACAATAATATATAGAGACATTTCTCTTAGACTTACAAGAAGGAGGTTTTTTCAGAATGCGTGTAACACAATCTATGCTTTCAAATAGCATGCTACGCAATTTAAATAACAGCTACGGTAAAATGTCAAAGCTCCAAGACCAAATCAACTCCGGTTCAAAAATCACTCGGCCATCTGACGACCCAGTAATTGCGGTTAAAGGAATGGGTTATCGCCGTGATTTAGCTAAAGTAGAACAATACACACGCAATATGATTACGGCAGGAAGCTGGTTAGATTCGACAGATGAATCTCTTAATCAGGTAGGCGAGCAAATGAAGCGAGTTCGTGAACTAGTTATTCAAGCTGCTACTGATTCAAACACAGCAGAGGATCGTGACAAAATAAAAAAAGAAATAGATCAAATTCGTCAACAAATTCAAGATGTAGGAAATACGAATATAGGTGGTAGTTATATATTTAGTGGAACTAAAACTAACGAGCCTCTATTTATAGGAGGTGCTATAAACCCAAATACTAATCAAGAGAGTGTAAAAGTAGAAATATATGATGGTATCCAGCTTTCTGTGAATACCCCAGGGAAAGATCTATTTAATAATATAGATGATATGATGGGGAAAATTTCGGATTTATTAGGCGATCCAACAAAAACAGGTGAAGAAATTGCTAGCATGCTAGGCGGAGTATCCTCATCTACTACAAATGATGATATTACAGCCATGCATAATAAAGTTTTAGAAGCACAAGCAGACATCGGTGCACGGCAAAATCGTGTAGAAATGATGGAAAATCGACTAGGTATACGTGAGGTTAATGTTACAAAACAGCTTAGAGATAATGAGTCTGTTGACTATGCAAAGGCTATTACTGAAATGGTGACACATGAATCTATTCATCAGGCTGCCCTTTCGGTAGGTTCTAAAATCATTCAACAAACATTAGTGGATTTTATTCGTTAATATATAAAAAGCGTTTGGACACTTTGTTCAGACGCTTTTCTTGAAAGGAGGGATATTATTTTGAGGCTACCCCAAATACAAATTCGGACAATAGATGCCAAGATTGATCTTGAGATCGCTAAACCTAAACAGCATATTGAACAGCCTAAAGCGACACAACATATTGAACAGCCAGCCGCTATTTTAGATATAAATACAACAAGAAGTATTTTGAAGATCGACTCCTCACAAGCAAGAAGAGATATAGGAATGATCGGTCCTTTAGAATCAAGTGCAAATTACGCTGAAAAAGGGAAACAAGAGGCGATAAAAGGAATGGCACGAAGAGCAAGAGAAGGGCGACAGATTATGGAAAATTCAGGGAAAGATCAAGGGCGTGCAGTAATTAAAAATATCGCTCATCAAAACCACGGTCCCCACCGTGTACAATTTAATGTTAAATTTGTACCATCAGTAGGATCCGTCAAGATTAATTTCACTCCAGGTACAACGGATATCAATATTCAACGAAGAGAACCAGTAATTGACGCCAAAGTGAACAAACCTATACATGAATACACACCAGGAAAAGTAACTGGTACAATGATACAAAGACCAGATGTTGACATCGATGTCATCATTTAAAGGAGAGTTTATAAATGAAAATTGCTACTAAATTTTTAGGAGAAGTCGAAATTGGTGAACAAGATATCCTTACATTTGAACATGGCTTACTTGGATTAGAGGAGGAGAGAAAATTTGTATTGCTACCGATTGATGCAAACCTTCCGTTAGCAATATTACAATCAGTTGAGCGGCCTGAAATTGGTTTTGTCGTTGCATACCCTTTCGCTTTCAAAAAAGATTATAGCTTTGATATAAGTGAAGATGATCTTGAGCAGCTACACCTAGAGAAGGAAGAGGATGTGTTGTTAACATACTCTATAGTAACAATGAAGGATACATTCCAAGATTCAACTATTAATTTACTTGCACCTTTAATCATTAATATGGAAAAAAAATGCGGTAAACAAATTGTCCTTCAAGATAGTAAATCCTATCCATTACGTTACCCAATGCAGTCATTGGAAGGAAGTGCAAAATAATGCTAGTCCTTTCACGAAAAAAAGATGAGTCGATCATGATTGGTGATCAAATTGAAATAAAGATTTTAGCTGTAGAAGGCGAGCAAATTAAACTAGGTATTGTTGCCCCAAAAACGGTAAAAGTACATCGTTCGGAAGTTTTTGAAGCAATACAAGCTCAAAATAAAGAAGCTCTTTCTTCAACAACAAACTTCTTAGAGCAACTGAAGAAAAAATAAGAGATTAATGCTCATTTTAAATCTATTACATAAAAAACAAAAAAACTTTTAAAAAAACTATTAAACATTTCCAACTAATTACGATATATAGTTTGTAAGGGGCAGGAAGTATATACATACTACCTAATCCGAAATTCCACACGGATGTGGAATAACAAAACAATTATTCAAGGAGGAATTCCAAATGAGAATTCAACACAACATTTCAGCTTTAAACACACACCGTAACCTTACTTTCAACAACACTCAAGCTTCTAAAAACCTTGAGAAATTATCTTCAGGTTACAAAGTAAACCGTGCTGGCGATGACGCTGCTGGTTTAGCAATCTCTGAAAAAATGCGCGGACAAATCCGTGGTCTTGATATGGCTACTAAAAACGCTCAAGACTCAATCTCTTTAATCCAAACTGCTGAGGGTGCTCTTAACGAAACACACTCAATCCTACAACGTATGCGTGAATTAGCAGTACAATCTGCGAATGATACGAACGTTGATGCAGACCGTGGAGCTCTACAAAAAGAAGTAGATGCACTTGTAACAGAAATCGACCGTATTTCTACTGATACTGAGTTCAACACTCAAAAACTTTTAAATGGTTCATTTAAATCAAAAGTATTCCATATCGGTGCTAACTCAAACCAAAACTTAAAGTTAACTATTGGAAACATGGGTTCTAAATCATTAGGTTTGTCAGGCGTTAAAATTGATAAACAAACTGCTGCTAATAAATCAATTAAAACAATTAATGATGCTCTTGAAAAAGTATCAACAGAGCGTTCTAAACTAGGTGCTGTTCAAAACCGTTTAGAGCACACAATTAACAACTTAGGTGCTACATCAGAAAACTTAACAGCTGCTGAATCACGTATCCGTGACACAGACATGGCGAAAGAAATGATGGGCTTCACTAAGAACAATATCTTAATGCAAGCTGCTCAATCTATGTTAGCTCAAGCTAACCAACAACCACAAGGCGTTCTTCAATTATTACAATAATTAATAATTAGAAAAATTTTAAGACTTTCCTCAAATAGAGGAAAGTCTTATTTCATTTTTATAAACTTTAGCCGATAATTCTATTGAGGTGATAGAGTTGACTCATGAGATTAAATATATTGATACGAAAACAGGGAATAAGACAATAGAATTTGATAGTTACTTATTACATAGTAAATACGACCCTATAAAAGAGGCACAAAGAATTGCTGAAAAGGAATACACAGAAAATTTTGTACATATCGTTTTTGGCTATGGCTGTGGCTACTTAGTTGATGAATTAAAAAAAATGATAGAAGATGAAGTTATTGTAGTAATTGATCCATTTAAGATAGAGTTAAATATCAATGATGATACAATTTATGGAAAAAATCAGATAGACGAATTTAAAACCCAATTATCTTCTAGTCTAGAAAATTTAAGTAGGGAAGTTAAAGTGATTTGTAGTTTAAATTACGATAAAATCGCCCCTGAATTTTATAAAGAGGTATTACAATGTGTAAAAGATGTTCAAAGATCTAATCAGGTCGATGAATATACGATTCGGACAGGTAGCGAAGGATGGCAAGAAAATTATATTAAAAATTTACCATTATTAATTAGAGACCAACCCTTATCAAATAATAGTAAATTTAATGATGTACCTGTAGTTATAGCATCTGGCGGACCATCGTTAACTAAACAACTTCCTTTATTGCAAAGTATACGAGAAAATATTATTTTGGTTGCTGCAGGATCCACAATTAATTCTTTGCTTAAACATGATATAGAACCAGACTATGTTGTGACTATCGATGGTAGTGAAGCAAACTATCATCATTTCGAAAATATCCATAGCAATAAAACTAAATTAATCTACGGATTATCCAGTAATTATAAAATACAATATGAATGGAAAAATGAAAGATATGCATTTTTAACGACTGATGATGTGAAAGTACAAGAAATTATAGAAAAAAAATATGGAGTGGATTTACCGTTAATAGCAGGTGGAGGATCGGTAGCTAACTTCGCTTTAACTGTAGCTACGAACCTGTCATCTGGTCCAATTGCATTAATAGGACAAGATTTAGCTTATACTGATTTACAAACACATGCTAGTGGGAATAAATATGCAATGCGAATTGATGATGAATTTTTAGAAAAACGTGATGCATTTCAAACTGAAGGGTATTATGGTGAACAAGTAATGACTGACTACCCTTTCCATGCGATGAAGCTAGCATTTGAAACCTTAATAACAATATTACCTAATATACCTACGATTTATAACTGTACAGAAGGTGGAGTTAAAATAAAGGGAGTTGAACAGGTTACATTCAAAGAATTTTGTGAAAAATTTGCAATTCGCCCAGTAGAGTTGGACAAACAGTCAAAATTCGAAGAAAAAAAATGGGAAACTATTAGATTAGGTTTAGAAGAAGAAGTTAAAGTATACCAAACTATTAATAATAGATTAAAAGAGGTAATTTTGAAACTGAAAAAAGATTGGTTAAAGAAATTTTTCTCTCCACAAACTATTAAGGTACTTAATAGTATAGATAAGCTTTTAAGGGAGAAACTAGCCAATTTAATGTTTGAAAGAATAGCAGATCCGTTAATAGCTGATGTTCTGAGAAACTATAAAGGGAAAAAAAATGAAGAAGAGGAAGAGAAATTTAACAGAGTTTATAATCAAAATCTAGAATTATATTGCCGTTTACAAGAGGCTGTGTCGAAAACTAAAATTTATACTGAGGAAGCAATTAAGTTAGGGGATGAATTAAATGCTAGAATTAATGGAAGTAATTGAGAGTTATAATGAGTATATTAATAAAATTCCAAAAGGAACCATGTCTATAGCTAATTATTTACGTGAAAACCAAATTAGAGAAGCGCTAGAAAGTATTAAAAATTTCTCTGAAGGGGTAATGTGGCTAACGCATGCTAGCGAATTAATAATTGAAAATAAAGGTGAAGCTCCATTAGCAATTAATAAAATTCGTGAGTTTTTATCTGAGATTAATGAAGGATTAGAACGTCAAGACTATGTTTTAGTTGCAGATTTATTTGAATATGAAATTGCACCTTTTTTTGAAGAAGTACAAGAAGCGATAGCTGCCATCCAATAATTAATTTAGATATATTTAATACTTTAAAATGTTTATTAGTTCCTTTTTTGGGTGTAAGTAAACTGAGATTTTAATCAACCAATCAAAAAGAGATTGGTTGATTTTTTTTTTAAAATGCCGATAGTAAATATAGTTAACTAGTTATGGTAATATAAATTAGATAGCATTTTAAAAGGGGTTTTTTTATGAAAATATTAATTACGGGTGCAGATGGTTTCATAGGCTCGCATTTAACAGAAACATTAGTACGACAAGGTTATGATGTTCGTGCATTTGTTTATTATAATTCATTTAATTCATTGGGCTGGTTAGATCAGTCTTCAGCGGAAATTAAATCATCATTGGATGTATTTTCAGGCGATATTCGTGATCCTTATGGTGTAAAAGAAGCAATGAAAGGCTGTACGCATGTTCTTAATTTAGCAGCTTTAATTGCAATTCCATATTCCTATCATTCTCCTGCAACTTATGTAGATACAAATGTGACAGGGACTTTAAATATTGTACAAGCTGCGAAAGAATTAGGTGTAGAAAAGGTAGTTCACACTTCTACAAGTGAAGTATATGGAACAGCGTTATATGTACCAATTGATGAAGAACATCCATTACAAGGACAATCACCTTATTCTGCTTCAAAAATAGGTGCTGATCAAATGGCTTTGTCATTTTATCGCTCATTTGACACACCTGTATCAATCATTCGTCCGTTTAATACATATGGACCACGCCAATCTGCTCGCGCCGTTATACCGACAATCATCAGTCAGTTAGCAAGTGGCAAAACAAATATTAAGCTTGGAGCTGTAAGCCCTACACGCGATTTTAACTATGTAAATGATACCGTTAACGGTTTTATATCTGTTATGAATGCTACTACTTCAATCGGTGAAGTCATTAATATAGGATCAAATTATGAGATTTCTATTGGTGAAACTGCACAAATGATTGCAGATATTATGGGTGTAGATTTAACGATTGAAACGGATGAACAACGTTTACGTCCTGAAAAAAGTGAAGTTGAACGTCTTTGGGCTGAGAACAAAAAAGCAAAAGAATTACTTGGATGGAAACCACAATTTGGTGGCAAGGAAGGTTTCAGACGAGGTCTTGAAGAAACGATAGAATGGTTTACAAATCCTAAAAATTTATCTCAATATAAGGCAGATGTTTATAATATATGAATAATCAATGGTTGGAATTTGCAGATAATGTAAAGCGATTTTATGGAAAAGAGTTTGTACCTTTACATGAGCCTACATTCAATGATAAAGAAGTTGAATATGTGACAGATTGTGTCAAAACAGGCTGGGTATCCTCAGTTGGAGCTTATGTGAATCGTTTTGAGGAAGACCTCGCTAAATTTGTCGGCGTTAAACGTGCTGTTGCTGTTGTAAATGGTACAGCTGCATTACATATTGCATTAAAGGTTGCAGGCGTAAAGGCGGAAGACGAAGTGTTAATGCCTTCACTTACTTTTATTGCAGCAGCCAATGCTGTGTCATATTTAGGTGCAGTTCCACATTTTATAGATGTTTCTATGAATACTTTAGGTGTTGATGCAGATAAATTAAAAATCTACTTAGAACAAATTGGGAAACTACAAAACAATCAGCTTTATAATAGAGAAACTGGAAGACGTATTTCGGCACTTGTACCGATGCATACATTTGGCCATGCAGCTGACATAGAGGGTTTACTTAAAGTATGTGAAATGTATAATTTGACGCTTGTGGAAGATGCAGCAGAGTCATTGGGTTCATATTATAACGGAAAACATACAGGTAGCTTTGGAAAAGTTAGTGCATTTAGTTTTAACGGCAATAAAATAATGACAACTGGTGGTGGCGGTGCGATTGTGACAGATGACGATGCAATAGCTGACTATGCAAAACATTTAACAACGACTGCTAAAATACCACATCGTTGGGCATATGAGCACGATGAAATAGGATTTAATTACCGTATGCCGAATATAAACGCAGCGTTAGGCTGTGCGCAATTAGAAAAAATGCCCTTGTTTATCCAACAAAAACGCGAGTTAAAAAAGCAGTATGAGCAATGGTTAGCTGGTATAGAGGGTGTCCAATTATTTGAAGAGCCAGCAAATACTAGAAGTAATTATTGGCTACAAACTATTCTACTTGATGAGCAGTTTAATCGTGATGAAGTGTTGGGCTTTTTAAATGAGCAAGGTGTAATGAGTCGTCCTATTTGGAACCCAATGCATCACTTAGCAATCTATCAAAACTGTCCAAAATCAGATTTAAGTGTAACAGATCAGTTAAATATGCGTGTTGTCAATATTCCTAGCACACCAATAAGTGAGGGATAATGATGAAACGTAAAATTTGTATTGTAACTGGTACTAGAGCGGAGTATGGTCTATTATCAAATCTTGCAAAAAAACTTCGAGAAGATCAAGATTTTGATTTACAAATGGTTGCTACAGGCATGCATTTATCTCCAGAGTTTGGAAGCACTTATAAAGAAATAGAAAATGATGGATTTTTTATCAATGAAAAGATAGAAATTCTTTTATCTGCTGATTCTCCAACCAGCATTGTGAAATCGATGGGACTTGCTACAATTAGTTTTGCAGATGCATTTAACCGTTTAGAACCAGATTTGCTAATAATTTTAGGTGATCGTTTTGAAATGTTAGCAGTCGCTCAAACGGCGCTTATTATGCGAATTCCTATTGCTCATATACATGGGGGTGAGTGTACCTTTGGTGCGTATGATGATGCTATTCGTCATTCTATTACAAAAATGGCAACATGGCATTTTACAAGTACAGAATCCCATAGAAAGCGTGTTATTCAATTAGGTGAATCTCCAGAACGTGTTTATAATGTTGGTGCTCTTGGTATAGAAAATATTTTAAATTTAACTCTACTGACACGTCAGGAACTATTTCAAACACTGCAACTAGATGAGCAACGACCTATGTTTTTGATAACTTATCATCCTGAAACGAATGGTCATGTTAATGGGGTATACGAATTGTTAAAGACACTGGAAAATTACCCTGATATTAATTTAGTGTTTACGAAATCCAATGCTGATAATGGTGGAAGGTTCATTAATAAGGCGATTCAACAATTTACTTTAAAACATAACAATGCAAAAATATTTGATTCACTCGGTCAGTTAAAGTATTTAAGTGCAGTGAAGAATGCTGATGTTGTCATTGGAAATTCTTCAAGTGGATTAATTGAAGTACCTTATTTAGAAACACCTACTGTTAATTGTGGAAATCGTCAGGAAGGACGTGAGCATCCCAATTCAGTATTTAATACAAATATGGATGCTGAAAATATACTTATTTCCATTGAAAAGGCAAGAAAGTTTAGCGATAAGTATGAACATATATTTGGTGATGGAACAGTATCTGAAAAAATAATTTCAGTATTACGCAGTTTACCTTCATTTTCTATTCAAAAGGGGTTTTATGATTTATGAAAAATAAAACATATATCATTGCTGAAGCAGGTGTCAATCATAATGGGTCATTGAAAATGGCAAAAGAGCTTGTGATGGTTGCAAAAAAAGCTGGGGCAGACGCGGTAAAATTTCAAACCTTTAAAGCTGAAAATCTAGTTACAAAGAATGCGCAGCAAGCAGCATATCAAGTTGAAAATTTAGGTGAGGCTTCATCTCAATTTGCGATGTTGAAAAAGTTAGAATTAACTTTTGAGGAATTTATTGAATTGCAGACGTTTTGTCAAACGGAGCAAATAGAATTTCTATCGACACCTTTTGACTTCGAAAGTGTCGATTTTTTGCTAGATGAAATTGCAATTGCAACGGCTAAAATTCCATCAGGAGAATTAACGAATGCTCCATTTATTCATTATATTGCAACAAAACAAAGGCCAATTATTTTATCTACCGGAATGGCCACTATCGAAGAAATACATGAGGCATTAGCATTTATTTCTTATGGTTTAGCGAAATCTAATGAACCCGTTACGAAAGAGCGTGTGAATCAGTTTTATGTTACAGAAGAGGCGAAAGAAGTGTTGGGAAAATATGTAACGCTGTTACATTGCACAACACAATATCCAGCGCCTATGGATTCCATTAATTTAAAAGCAATGATTGAAATGGAAAGAATCTTTCAATTACCTATTGGCTTATCAGACCATTCAGGAGGAATCAATATTCCGCTTGTAGCAGTAGGGATGGGTGCAACCGTAATAGAGAAGCATTTTACATTAGATAAAACGTTAGAAGGGCCGGATCATATAGCCTCTTTAAACCCTGAAGAGCTAACGGCAATGATAAAAGGAATTAGAGAAGTAGAACAGGCATTAGGAGATGGCATAAAAAAACCAACATCTATAGAATTACAAAATCGTATTCCTGCACGGAAAAGCTTAGTTGCTAAAAAAAATATACAAGCTGGTGAAGTATTGTCTATTAGCAACTTGACTGTTAAAAGACCTGGAGATGGTCTTCAACCTTCTAATTACTGGTCTCTCATCGGTAAAATGGCTTCAAAATCATATGAAGAGGATGAACTAATAGATGAATAAAGGGATTATTATGATTGGGAATGGGGGACATGCTTCAATATTAACAGAAATTTTACTTGAACAGAAGCAAACGATAATTGGATTTACTGCACCTACTTTAGAAAAGAATGCTTTTGCTTTGCCTTATTTAGGAACTGATAAGGTAATAGAAGATTATAATCCATTTGACATTGAACTAGTACTTGCCATAGGGACAATTAAACCGTCCCCATTACGAGAAAAAATCTTTAATAAATTTACGCAAAAAACGTATCAATTTAAATCTGTCATCCATCCTTCAGCCATTATTGCTCCTTCCGTCCAATTAGGACAAGGTGTTCAAATAATGGCTGGTACTATTATTCAAACGAATACAATAGTTGCCGATAATAGTATTATAAACACTGGTGCGCTGATTGATCATGATTGTCAAATAGGTTCCCATATACATATTGCGCCAGGCACAAAAATATCAGGCAGTGTCCATATAGAAAAAGGAACACATGTCGGAACAGGTGCAACAATTATTCAAGGCATTCATATAGGATCAAATTGTTTAATTGGTGCAGGGGCTGTTGTGGTTAGTAATTTTGTAAATGGCGTAAAAGCAGTTGGCGTACCTGCAAAGGAAGTGTAACTATATGAAAAAATGGCAAAAAACGCTAGTTAATCAAAATCATACTTTACTAGAAACTATGAAAATTATTGATGATTCTTCTTTGCAATTTGCAGTAGTTGTAGATGAAGAACAACATTTGCTTGGAACTGTCACAGATGGAGATATTCGCCGTGGCATTTTGCGAGGTGAAGGTCTTGATGTGAAAATTACATCTATTATGAACCCAAATCCAATAACGGCAAAAAGTGGTCAAAGGTATCATAAATATAAGCAATTAATGAAATCAAAAATGCTTAAGCAGTTACCTATAGTAGATGAGGATAATAGAATTATCAATATACTTTTTGCGGACAATATTGAAACGACATTAAATAAAAACACGGTTGTATTAATGCTTGGCGGATTAGGTACAAGGTTGCGACCATTAACAAACGATACACCAAAACCAATGCTTAGAGTGGGAAATAAGCCGATTTTAGAAACAATAATAGAAGGTTTCAAGCAATATGGCTATACTAATTTTATTTTTTCTGTTAATTACAAAAAAGAGGTAATCCAGGACTATTTTCAAAATGGGGAGGCATTTGATGTAACGATTGAGTATATCGAGGAAGACAAGAAAATGGGGACTGCTGGAGCACTTTCATTATTAAAAAAAAGACCTACGAAACCATTTTTTGTGATGAATGGAGATTTGCTCACACAAATTAATTTCGATCAACTAATGCAATTCCATATGAATCATAATTCTATTGCGACTATGTGTGTGAGAGAATATGAATACCAAATTCCATATGGTGTTATAGAAACTGATGGGACAGACTTAGTCACAATAAGAGAAAAACCAATTCATCGAAGCTTTGTAAATGCGGGTATTTATGTGCTTAATCCTGAAGTATTTAATTATATTCCACATAATGAATATTATGATATGCCCACACTTTTTGAACAATTAATTGATAAAAATAAGAAAACATCTGTATTCCCAATCCACGAATATTGGTTGGATATAGGAAGGATGGATGATTTTAATAAGGCGAATGATAATTACTGTAAAAAGAAATGAGGACAGATAATGATATGATAGATTATAAAAAGGTACTGGCTTTAATACCTGCAAGAGGCGGAAGTAAATCTATCCCTAAAAAAAATATAGCTAATTTATGTGGAAAACCCCTTATAGCATGGACAATTGAAACAGCTAAAAAAACCCCTGAAATTGATAAGGTAATTGTTTCTACAGATGATTTAGAAATAGCAGAAATAGCAATTAAATATGGTGCAGAAGTACAAATGCGTCCTTCAGAACTAGCAAGTGATAATTCGTTGGTTATTAATACAATGCATTATGTTATAAAAGAATTGCAAAAAAAGCAGGATTATTATGATTATATTATTTTATTAGAAGCAACTTCTCCGATGAGGGAGGTAGAAGATATTAGTAAATGTATTAAAATGATTTATGAGAATTCATTAGATTCTGTTGCAACTTTTAAAGAAGCGGATTTAAATCCACATAGAGCTTGGAAAATTGAAAACGATGTCCCAACAACATTTATTGATGATGTTATTCCATGGTTACCACGTCAACAATTGCCAAGTGCGTATCAATTAAATGGAGCAGTATATATAACTAAAGTAGATACGTTGTTGAAGTCGAACAAAGAACTTCTTCTAGGTGAAATTGGTGCTGTTACAATGCCTAAGGATAGATCAGTAGATATAGATGATTTAATTGATTTTACTTTAGCTGAACTTGTTTTAAAGAAACGAATTGAAGAGAAGGGGTATTAAAATGAGTGTTACACTGAGAGAACTATTTGATTTACAAGGGAAAACCGCTTTAATCACTGGAGGAGCTGGATATTTAGGTACTGAAATGTGTGAAGCTTTAGCTGAGCAAGGAGCTAACATTTTTATTGCAAGTAGAGATGTGAATAAATGCCAATTACTTGCTGATAAATTATCAGTAAAATATCCAAAACAAAATTTCATAGCGTTAAAAATAGATTTAATGAATAAAAATTCGATTGCAGAGACAATCAGTAAAATTGATACATTAGATATTTTAATCAATAATGCTTGGTCTGGGAATAAAAATTCTTTTGAATCTATTTCAAATGACGATTGGGAATATGATATTGATATGAGTCTTAATTCAGTTTTTAGACTTGTAAAAGCAACAGAACATTTATTAAAACAATCACAAGGTGTCATTTTAAATACAGCTTCAATGTATGGTCATGTAGCACCGGATTATAGAATGTATAATAATGAAAAATATACAAATCCACCATCATATGGCGCAGCAAAAGCGGCAGTTATACAATTTAGTAAGTATTTAGCAAGCTTTTTAGCTCCTTATCATATTCGCGTAAACTGCATTAGCCCTGGACCATTTCCTTTCCCAGAGACACAAAAAGATGAAGAATTTATGCGTCGACTAGGGGGGAAAAACCCTATGAACCGTATTGGACAACCTCATGAGCTTAAAGGTGTAGTGGCATTATTATGCTCTGATGCATCCTCATATATTACAGGACAAAATATCTGTGTAGATGGTGGTTGGGGAGTATGGTAAAAAAAATAGGCTTAATTGGTTTAACAGAAAATAACGGACATCCATATTCGTGGGGATCTATTATTAATGGGTATAACGATAAAGCATTGAGAAATGCAAATTGGGATGTTATTTATAACTATGTTAAGAAGAGGGATATTTCTGAATTTGGTTTTCCTTACATTAAAATTACTCATGTATGGACTCAAGATGATGCTATTAGCAATAATTTAGCACAAGCTATTTGTGCAGAGAGTGTCGTCAAAAACTATACTGATATGATTGGAGAAGTTGATGCAGTAATTATTGCTCGAGATGATTATGAGCAACATTTAGTAATGGCTAAACCATTTTTAGATGCAGGTATGAAAGTTTTAATAGATAAACCTTTGACAATGGACATATCAGAGTTATTGTATTTTAAAGAATTCCTATCTAAAGGACAGTTAATGTCTGTTGCAGGATTAAGATTTGCAATTGAATTAGATGAGATAAGAGCTAATATGAACAGGTTTGGTAAGCTAAAAGTGATACAATCCTCAGTTATTAATGAATGGGAAAAATATGGAATACATATAATAGACGGGGTACTAGGGTTATTAGAGGAGAAGCCAAAATCAATTGAATTTATTTCTAGTAATGCTGAAATATATGTGGTTACCTTTGATAGTGGATTAGTCTGGACAATTAATATTCTTGGAAGTACACAAAAAACATTTAATATAGAAGTTTGGGGAGAATCGAAAAGATCTAGTGTCGAAATAGAAGATAATTTTTCTATGTTTAGACGAATGCTTTATCGATTTGGAAAGTTAGTAGATAAAAATGAAATACTTTATAACCCTGAGAATACTTTGTTATCAATTGCACTATTAATAGCTGGAAAGCAATCACGTCAAGAGAATAGAAAAATTATATTGGATGAGTTTTATCATTGCTTAGGAATAGAAGGGTATTAAAATGAAAAAAGAATTTAAAAAGCTTTTTGATTTGCAAGGTAAAAATGCTATTGTAACAGGCGGTGCAGGAATTTTAGGTAGCCATTTTTGTATGGGCTTAGCTGATGCAGGTGCCAATGTAGCGGTAGTAGATATCAATATTGAAAAGGCGAATGAACTTGCAAGTACAATTGAAAAAGATTATGGAGTAAAAACACTAGCGATTTATTGTGATTTGACATCTGAACAATCAGTAAAAGAAATGGTTAATAGTGTCGTAACAGAATTTAAGACAATTGATATTCTTCATAATAATGCAGCGGGTAAATCTAGTAACTTAGAAGCTTTTTTTGCCCCGTTTGAAGAATATGAATTGAACCAATGGAAAGAAATTATGAGTACGAATTTAGATGGGATGTTCCTTGTAGCTAAATATGTAGGAAAAGTAATGAAGCAACAAAAAAATGGAGGTTCTATCATTCAAACTGCTTCTATTTATGGCGTACTTGCTCCAGATAATCGTATTTATGAAGGTTCGTTTTATTTAGATCGTCAAATCAATACGCCAGCCATTTATTCAGCATCAAAAGGGGGTGTAGTTGCATTCACTAAATATCTTTCTACCTATTGGGCGAAAGATAAAATCCGTGTAAATACAATAACCCCTGGTGGAGTGGAAAGTGGTCAAAATGAAATATTTAAACAAAATTATTCAAATCGTATTCCGTTAGGTCGAATGGCACAAGCTGACGAAATGGTTGGAGCGTTAATTTATTTAGCATCTGATGCTTCAAGTTATGTAACAGGACAAAATATTATTGTTGATGGTGGTTTAAGCGCTTGGTAAATTAAGAGGTTTGGAGAGTTTTTTAAAAAAGTAAGTTTTAATTAAATATAAAGTAGGAGGTGCATATATGAGACCTATTTTGATTCCTGAGTATTTAGAAGATTTTGGGTGTATTGGAGGTGCTTGTGAAGATACCTGTTGTGCTGGATGGAATATTACAGTGGATAAAAAGACATACCAAAATTATCGAAAAGTAAAGCATCCTGAAATAAGTGAGAAGTTACAACGTTATGTGAAGCGGAATCGAAAACAGCAGGATGATTCAAGTTATGCAAAATTACTTTTAGACGAAAATAAGAATTGTCATATGATGTTAGAGGATGGGCTATGTGGTATTCATAAAGAATTGGGAGAACAATTTTTATGTAATACTTGTGCTATGTACCCAAGACAATTTACACAAGTAGGTTCCTTTATCGAAAAAAGTTTAACATTATCTTGCCCTGAGGCAGCTAGAGTTGTACTGTTACGTGAGGATGGTTTAGGTTTTATTGAGACAGAGGAGCCTAAAGAAACTCGTGGTTTGATAGGTAATAAATTAGATTTAAACAAACATCCACTTTTTTGGGATATAAGAATTTTTATTATTGAGCTAATGCAAAATCGTACACAACCTATTGAAATTCGATTAATAATTTTAGGTCTATTTATTCAAAAAGTTGAGCAATTAAAACAAAGTGATTTAGAGCAACAGTTACCTAAAATTATGGAAGATTATTTAAATCGACTATGCAACGAAGAATACATTAATTCATTAAAAAATATAGAAGGGAACTTAAATTTTCAGTTGAATTTGGCTCGAGACTTAATACGCTATCGTATGTCTACAGAGTCATCCGATAAATATTTAGCCATTCTTTATCAATTATTAGATGGGTTATTATTAGATGAAGATGACAATAAAGAAGTGCAAGACATTAATCAATCGATAGCTAAATATAATCAAAGCTACTTAGAATTTTATGAACCATTTATGAAAAAGCAAGGCTATATACTTGAAAATTATGTTGTCAACTATATATTTAAAAATCTTTTTCCATTTGATTATAATACAACGTTCGAGAGCTATATGATGCTCATTATTCACTTTACACTCATTAAATTACATATGATTGGTATGGCTGCAAAGCAGCAAAAATTAACGCAAGATATGGTAATTGAATGTATACAACAATTAGTAAAAACAATTGAACATCACTCTTCATATCTACAAGGAGTCCGTAAAGGTATGGAAGATTCAGGGTACAACACAATGGGACATATGTTTGTAATGATTAATAATTAATTGGAGTCATTATGGAATGTAAGCAAATCTTATATGGAAATACAATAAAAATGGAGAGTAATTTGACTCATTTAGTACTCTCTTAAAATACTAATAATATAAAAAGCCTTTAGTTTAATGTTTTGAACTAAAGGCTTTTTACTGGAAAAGTATCATCAAAAGTAGTTTACAGTAAAAAAGTGAAACATTCCTAAAAACTTCCGATATTAAATATAAGAATAAGAAAAGTTTAGGAGGTTACATATTATGCGTATTGCAACACAAGGTCAATCTACAGATGTAGGAACTCCAGCGTCATCTACAGTTGCGAAGAAAACAGTGAAAGAGGAAACTACGATGACGACTACTAGTAAAGCTCAATTAGTAACGCAATCACAAGTAGAAAATCTATCTACTGCTGACGTACAAGAAATATCTAAAGAGAAGCTGCAACATGCAGTAGACACTGTAAATGAATTTTTGCAAATCAATCATAATGCTTCTAAATTTGTTTTACACGACGGGTTGGATCGTTATTTTGTACAAGTTGTTGATACTAAAACAGAAGAAGTTGTAAAAGAAATCCCTCCTAAAAAACTTTTGGACGCATTTTATGAGATGCAAAAGTTATTAGGTATGGTTGTAGACGAAAAAATATAGCATATTTTGGAGGAAATTATAATGGTAAATAGAATCGGCGGATTAGCATCAGGAATGGATATAGATTCAATAGTAAAAAAATTAATGAATGCGGAAAGAGCACCATTAAACAAGTTATATCAAAAAAAACAAACGTACGAGTGGCAACGTGACGCATATCGAAGTATTAATACAAAACTAAAAACATTTGATACTTATATATCAGATAATCTAGTACTAAAAAGTCTCATTTCTAAAACTGCAGCTAGTTCCAATTCTAATTTAGTATCTGCTACTGCAACAGGCAGTGCTGCTGGATCACTTTCAATTGAGGGGGTTTCGCAATTAGCTACTGCAGCTCGTAAAGTAGGAGAGCAAGTAAATGCTGTAGGTTCTACGAAAATGGCTGATTTAGGGGCAACAGGGACAATAGAATTTAAAGCTATTCAAAAGAACGGTCAATTAGCAAGTGAGGCAACAAAAATTGAAATTACTTCTGATATGACAGTGGATCAGTTTATTAGTAAAGTGAATTCTAGTAATGCAGGAATTAGCGCTGTATTTGAAAATGGACGGTTCTCTTTTACTGCCAAAAACACAGGTGATGTTAAGGGCGATGAGGAAATCAAAGTTACAGGTGGAGTAGATATTTTCAATAAGTTAGGATTTGCTGACCCTAGTAAAGTTCAAAATATAGAAGGGAAGAATGCTATTTTCACTGTGAATGGCATAGCGACAGAACGTACAACAAATACGTTTTTGATTTCAGGCTATAATGTAACGTTAAAAGATACATTCAATGGGCTTCAAACGATTTCAGATAAATATAAAGCTGCTGTTGAAGAATTTAACAATGCTACTGACAATTTAGCAAATAAACAAGCAAATCTTACAACTAAACAAAGTGCTTATGGTGCTAGTGATATTAATAGTTACACAGCTAACCATGAAACGGCTTATAAAAACGCTTTTGGTAATACACTATCATTGTCACAACAAGTGCAATACAATAAACTTGGAAGTGATACATGGAGAAATTTATCAACAGATGAAATAGATTTCATTAAAAACCAGTCATCCGTACAAGGAATCAAAGACAATATTGATGGAAGTACTTTAAGTGATGAAAGTAAAGCAAAATTAAAAGATTTATCAAATAGTGCCCTAGATGTTTTATTTACAAACAAAGACCAGCTAACAGATTTTAAAGCTCAAGCTGATTATGCAAAATACGGTACAAAATTAAAAGATTTTGATCAAAATGCTATTGATGCACTAAAACGCTTCTCGTATAACAGCAATGATTCAATTGATAAAATTCATAAAGATATAGATGATAATCCTGAATTTACAAAGGAAGTAAAAGATGCATTAAAATCTTTAAGTAAAGATGATTTAACTAATTTAATAGCAACAGATTCGGCTACTTTAAAAACTTATCAAGAAAAAGCTCAGGCTGACGATTTAAAACAAAAGTATAGTCAGTTTGGAGATGCGTTAATTAAAGGTTTGCAAGATGGTTCTAAAAAAGTTGAAGATTTAACGACAGAACAAAAAGAAATTTGGGATAATTTAACTCCTGAAAAAAAGGTTCAATTTAACGCCCTAGCGGAACAAAATATCCTACGTAAAGAGTATTTAACTGCAGATGCCGAAGAAAAAGCAGCTGTTACACGTTTAAATGAAGCGACTAGTACGCAAAATGCGGCAAAAGCAGATGCTGATGTAGCTGGTATCTTAAATGGTGATGGTAGTATTGATGATGCGAAAGTAAATGCTGCTCCAAAAGCACAAGCGGTGACGATGACATCAACAACAAATGTTGACGATATCATGACCAAAATTAAAGAATTTGTAACTACTTATAATGGCTTTATAAAAGATTTAAGTGATCAAACGAAAGAAACTAAATATCGAGATTATACACCATTAACTAGTGAACAAAGAGAAGAAATGTCCGAAAGTGAAATTAAGCTTTGGGAAGAAAAAGCAAAGAGCGGCTTACTTCGTGGGGATACTCTAATTCGTGAAGGACTATCGAATATGCGTGCATTAGTGTATCAATCTAATCCGGCTATCGATTCTAAATATAATACTTTATTTAGTATTGGGATAACTACATCTAAAAACTATAATGATGGTGGAACTTTACAAATTGATGAAAAAAAATTACGTGAAGCGTTAGAAGAAAACCCAGAAGCAGTGGAAAAACTCTTTAATAATAGTGAAGGTAAAGAGAAAGATATTGTAGATGGTAAAACTGTAGATACTCGAGGCTATTTAGATAAATTAAGATTTGGAGCTATGAAATCTTTTGAGCTTACTATTGAGAAAAAAGCCGGTCGATCAACGATGACCGACGCTCAATATGTAATTGGAAAAAATTTAGTGGATACAGAAAGTCGAATTAGTACTTGGAAGCGAAAACTAGAAGATATCGAGGCTCGTTATTGGAAGCAATTCACTGCAATGGAAACAGCGATTAATAAAGCGAATTCTCAATCAAGCTTGTTCGCTCAAGGTTGATGGAGTTTTTAATTAGGCAAGGTAGGAGAAGTTTATGCAACTAATAAACCAACTATTGCAGGCGTCTGCGAATCTATATAAATTTTTAGGAGATATCCCAAAAGGCGAAGATCGTGATGACTATGTGGATACTATTAATAATATGTTGGACAAGCGTGGAACGATTATTAATGGATTGAAACAAGAAGGTTTTCATTTTGATGAACAAGATCGAATTCATCGTACATTATTAGAACTAGATAATGGCATTAAAGAACGGTTAGAAACTGTGATGGATGCAGTTAAACAAGACATGGCGAACCTACAAAAAACGAAGAAAAGTGAACAGCAATATTATAATCCTTACTCGAATGTTCGCGTAATGGATGGCATGTATTATGACAAAAAAAATTAATAGTTTATCTTCATTCATCGTGCTGGAAGTTGCTAGCTGAATGAAGAGAAAGCATTGGCAGATGTCATCCGATTTTAAAAGGAGTGAATTGTGATCATACAATTCAAAATCCAGACAAATTTACGCTGAGACGTAAATAGCTTTTCTTCTTAAAATGGTTTAAACTAGTAAATAAGTAACCTTTCAAAGGAGTTGTCCTTTATTGGCAGCAAATTTAACAGCACAAAACGCGTATAAACAAAATAGTGTGACTACAGCTTCACCTGGCGAATTGACATTAATGCTTTATAATGGATGCTTAAAATTCTTGCATAAAGCGAAACAAGCTATCCAAGATAAAAATATTCAAGAGAAAAATACAAACATTCAAAAAGCTCAGGCGATTATTAGTGAACTGATGTCTACACTCAATATGGATATTGAGATTTCGAAACAAATGCTACCTCTTTATGAATATATGAATCATCGTTTAGTAGAAGCCAACATTCAAAATGATGTAGCCATTATTGAGGAAGTGGAAGGATTTGTGACGGAATTTCGCGATACGTGGAAGGAAGTAATTCGCATTAATCGACAACAGCAATTTGGTCAGGGAAACAGCGGACAAATTTAGACACAATTAGAGATCATCGAAAGAGATGGTCTCTTTTTTGTTAAACCGTTATTATCATGAAATAGTCATAAATTAGGCTATTCAACGGTAAAATATGTTACTTATTCCCTGTGGCTGTTAGTTGGGCATCATGGCATAATCAAAGCAATAAACATGTTTAAAAGAGTACTGGGGTGGGAATATGATCTTTAAGCGTCAAGAAGGTTTCCGATTTAAATTTAAGGAGCCTATTCAAATAACTTTTGCTATTTATGAGAATGGGAAGGTCAATCATGGACAAACGGCTATGGCTGACTTGTTGGATATAAGCCCACGTGGATTAAAGATGTTTACGGAAGTGGATTTAGGTATAAACCCTCCTCCATTAGATATCCATTTTGTGCTTGATACACAAGAAGTTCGCGCTTATGGAGAAGTGATTTGGAGTCGTCCATTTGGGAGCGGCAAGCAATACGGCATCTATTTCAATAATCAAGGACCCGTGGAAGATTTGATTGTTGAAGAACTAAAGCTTCGACGAAAAAAGGAAGCAGCAGAAGCGAAAAAACAAAATAATAATTTATAAAAATTTTTGTAAAAAAAAGAATGATTTTAGAGGAATTTCACACACTTGTGTAGAAATAGATAGTATAGCAGTTATAAAGGAGGAGTTTACATGTTAAACTTTAACATTCGTGGTGAAAATATTGAGGTAACTCCAGCTATTCGAGAGTATGTTGAGAACAAAATCGATAAAGTTGAACGCTATTTTAACGAAGATGTTAATGCCAACGCTAATGTCAATTTAAAGGTTTACAATGACAAACAAACTAAAGTGGAAGTTACTATTCCAATGAAGAATCTAACTCTTCGTGCTGAAGAGCGTCATAATGATATGTATGCTGCTGTTGATCTAATTGTTGATAAATTAGAGCGTCAGATCCGCAAGCATAAAACAAAAGTAAACCGTAAATTCCGCGAGCGTGAAGGTGCAGGCCTTTATTTTGCTACTACTCAAGCAGCCGCTGATGCTGTGTCAGAGGAAGAAGAATACTCAATTGTTCGTACAAAGCAATTTGATTTAAAACCTATGGATCAAGAAGAGGCAGTTCTACAAATGAATATGCTTGGACATGATTTCTATGTCTTTACAGATGCTGAATCGAACGGCACAAATATTGTATATAAACGTAAAGATGGAAAATATGGCTTAATTGAAACTACTTAAAACTTCATGATGACAAAGGCTCTCGCGATGGCGAGGGCCTTTTTTTGGTATGACAATCATATGTAGCCGGGGTGACAGTTTGCATGAAACTGTTACACAATGGTAAAATGAAAGTTGAATCTATATAGGAAGTGAAAAACATTCATGGCAAACCTATTAAATAAATTATTTGATTTCAATAAACGTGAGCTAAAAAAATTAGAAAAAATCGCTGACCAAGTTGAGAGATTTGCTTCTCAAATGGAACAGCTTTCAGATGATCAACTACAAGCGAAAACAGATGAATTTAAAAAGCGCTATGCTGAGGGTGAGCATTTAGAGTCGATTCGTGCCGAAGCGTTTGCTGTTTGTCGAGAAGCGGCAAAACGTGTATTAGAGATGTACCCTTTCCGCGTTCAAATCATGGGGGCAGCCGCTCTTGATGAGGGGAATATTGCGGAGATGAAAACCGGGGAAGGTAAAACTTTAACAGCGACAATGGCTGTTTATTTAAATGCCATCACTGGTAAAGGTGTACATGTTGTAACAGTCAACGAATACCTAGCGAGTCGTGATGCTGCTGAAATGGGACAACTTTATAATTTCTTAGGCTTATCTGTTGGGCTTAATTTAAATAGCCTTTCAAAAGATGAAAAACGTACTGCTTATGAGGCAGATATTACGTATAGTACAAACAATGAGCTAGGATTTGACTACTTACGTGATAACATGGTGCTTTACAAAGAGGAACGTGTACAACGTCCATTGCACTATGCTGTCATTGATGAGGTGGACTCGATCTTAATTGATGAAGCTCGTACGCCATTAATTATTTCGGGTCAAGCTGGGAAATCAGCACAGCTTTATAAACAGTCTAATGCGTTTGTGCGTATGTTAAATGCAGAGACAGACTATACGTATGAAGAGTCAACAAAAGGTGTTACGTTAACAGATGCAGGTGTGGAAAAGGCAGAAAAAGCATTTGGCATCGATAATCTATTTGATTTGACACATGTTCGTTTAAATCATGCGATCAATCAATCATTAAAGGCGCATGTTAGTATGCATAATGATGTCGATTATGTTGTGCAGGATGGCGAAATTGTGATCGTTGATGGCTTTACTGGTCGTTTGATGAAGGGTCGTCGTTATTCTGATGGCTTACACCAAGCGATTGAGGCTAAAGAAGGCGTTGAGATTCAAAATGAATCGATGACAATGGCGACAATTACCTTCCAAAACTACTTCCGTATGTATCAAAAGCTTGCAGGGATGACAGGTACAGCGAAAACAGAGGAAGAGGAATTCCGTAATATTTACAATATGAATGTTGTCGCTATTCCGACGAATAAACCGATTGCTCGTGATGATCGTGCTGACTTGATTTTTGCAACGATGGAAGGGAAATATAAAGCAGTTGCTGCTGATATCGCAGAGCGTCATAGAGCTGGTCAACCTGTTCTTGTTGGTACAGTTGCTATTGAAACGTCTGAGATTATTTCTAAACTATTGGATAAACATAAAATTCCTCATAATGTATTAAATGCGAAAAATCATGAACGTGAAGCTGAAATCATTGCGAACGCTGGTACAAAGGGTGCAGTGACAATTGCAACTAACATGGCTGGACGTGGTACAGATATTAAACCTGGCGAAGGAGTACTCGAAATTGGCGGTTTAGCGGTAATCGGTACAGAGCGACATGAATCACGTCGTATTGATAATCAGCTTCGTGGACGTTCTGGTCGTCAAGGGAATCCAGGGGTTACACAATTCTACCTATCCTTAGAGGATGATTTAATGCGTCGTTTTGGCTCTGATAATATGAAGTCGATGATGATGCGCTTAGGTATGGATGATTCCCAGCCATTGCAATCTAAAGTTGTGTCGAGAGCTGTAGAATCAGCGCAGAAACGTGTCGAAGGTAATAACTTTGATGCGCGTAAACGCTTATTACAATATGACGATGTACTACGTCAGCAACGTGAGATTATTTATAAAGAGCGTTATGATGTACTAGAAACAGAAAATATGCGTGTGCTTGTTGAGTCTATGATTCAAGAAACAATCGATAATGTTGTTAGCCTGTATACTCAAGGTGAACAGAAGGATTGGAACCTAAAGGCTATTGAAGACTTTGTAGCGGCTAATCTTTTAGAGGAAGGTCAACTTAAAGTATCTGATTTCCAAGGCAAGTCTGCTGAAAATATTAATCAGCTAATCTCTGATGCTGTTCATGTTCGTTATGATGAAAAAGAGGCAGAACTGACACCAGAGCGTATGCGTGAGTTTGAAAAGGTTATTTTATTACGATCAATCGATACAAAATGGATTGATCATATTGATGCAATGGATCAACTACGTCAAGGTATCCATCTGCGTGCTTATGGTCAAAACGATCCTCTTCGTGAATATCAACAAGAAGGCTTTGCGATGTTTGAGGATATGGTAGCCTCTATTCGCGAGGATGTTGCGAAATATGCGATGAAAGCAGAAATCCGCAATAATCTGGAGCGTGAAGAGGTGGCAAAGGGGCAGGCTGTTAATCCAAAAGAAGAAGGTGGCGCTGCGCCGAAAAAGCAACCAGTACGTAAAGCTGAAAACATTGGTCGTAATGATTTATGTCCATGTGGTAGCGGCAAGAAATTTAAAAACTGTCATGGTACAGCTCAATAATATCTAGGTGAAAAAATCATTTTAACTACGTGTTGAAATGATTTTTTCTTTTTAAAATTACTTAAAAATGAAGAAATTTTAGTATAAAAAGTCAGAATTTATAGACAATTGAAAAATATGGGTATACAATAGCTGTAATAATAGGTATATAGTACAAGTTATTTATCCTATTATTATCCTGAATTTTTGATGGTGATACTAAGTCTTAAGGAGGATCGGAATTTTCAAGCAATCTTACTCATTGAAAATAGCGGGAATGTACGCATATTTGTATATTCCTTTTTATTTTGACTGGAAGCAACATAAAATGTATAAAGGGGGACTATAGATGCATAAAAAAGATATTATGAATAGTGAAACAATGATGTATATGCCTGTGTATGATTCCTTTGGAAATTTATGTACGCAGGTGTATGAGAAAAATAATGAGTATATATCTACGTTACCACCAACGAAATTATTGGACTTTAATCTGCGTTATTTTGGTTCTAGTTTAAGAGGAGCATTCGATGGTTCGAAAATGATCCTAGGCAAGCTTAATAAAAATCCTATCGTCGTGCACGAACGTTGTAATATTTTATGGTTTCCTAGTAGGTCTCCTTTACACCCTGACTGTATCTGGTTCGCTGTTCATCATATAGATGACTATGTCGCTGTGGATAAAAAGAGGACAAAGGTCACTTTTATGAATGGCAAGGAATTTATTGTGGATGTCAGTGTCAATGCGTTAGAGTCTCGGATTCAAAGAGCTTTTTTATTAAAATATAGACTTGAGAAACGAACAAAATATTTACTTGTTCAGTATGACCGTGTGAAAGTATTTCAACGTCTTGCCAAGAATATGTTTGAGGACGAGACGCAGGATAGTTGACTTAATTCCACAAAACATCTGCTAGATAGTATGTTTTCGTTTCTAAAAACGTTATAATAAAAAGATACGGAGCTTTATGAATAAAGTGTTAGCTCCATGACTAACGTTCGGAGGATTTAACGATGATTGAATTAGCAGATGTACGCAATGTGTTAGACACTACAGCCAAAAAATTGGCGGACTTTAGGGGGTCTCTTTGACTTAGAGAACAAAGAGGCACGTATTCAAGAGCTAGATGAAATGATGCTAGAGCCAGGCTTTTGGGATGATCAGCAAGGTGCTCAGGTGATTATCAATGAAGGAAATGGCTTAAAAGCTATTGTCAATGAATATAAAGATTTAGTGGAAGTACATGAAAATTTAGATATGACACTGGAACTTTTGCGTGAAGAACCAGACGAAGAATTACAAGAAGAACTAGGCAAAGAACTAGCAGAATTCCAACAAAAGATGGCTGATTTTGAGCTTCAATTACTGCTAAGTGGCCCATACGATCAAAACAATGCCATTTTAGAGCTGCATCCTGGTGCTGGTGGTACGGAGTCACAGGACTGGGGTTCAATGCTATTACGTATGTATACACGATGGGCTGAGAAGCGTGGATTTAAAGTGGAAACAGTGGACTATCTACCAGGAGATGAAGCTGGGATTAAATCTGTAACATTGTCGATTAAAGGTCACAATGCTTTCGGTTATTTACAAGCGGAAAAGGGTGTGCATCGTCTAGTACGTATTTCTCCATTTGATTCGTCTGGCCGCCGTCATACGTCCTTCGTTTCCTGTGATGTTATGCCAGAGTTTGACGACAATATAGAAATCGATATTCGTACAGAGGATTTAAAAATTGATACGTATCGTGCAACAGGTGCAGGTGGTCAGCATATTAATACGACAGATTCTGCCGTTCGTATTACGCATATTCCTACTGGTACGATCGTACAATGTCAAGCTGAGCGCTCCCAGATTAAAAACCGTGAAAAAGCGATGACGATGTTAAAAGGGAAGCTATATCAACTAGAACTTGATAAACAGCAGGCACAATTAGATGAAATACGCGGTGAGCAAAAAGAAATAGGCTGGGGCTCCCAAATTCGTTCGTATGTCTTCCACCCATACTCGATGGTGAAGGATCATCGTACAAATGAAGAAACAGGTAATGTGGGTGCTGTGATGGATGGCGATTTAGATCCATTTATTAATGCCTATTTACGTTCAAAAATAAATTAATACCCAGATTCCCCAAGAGTGAGATGCTCTTGGGGAATTTTTGTTAAAAGGGTGGATGATAGGGTGCATCTTGGCTCAGCTGTTTTCGTTCATTCATGTAATATTTATACAGCATAGATGCATTAAGAAATTGTTTACTAATGGAAGCATAACGAATAGGTAGTTCGATTTGTTTATCATTTTTTAACGTTACAATACACCCCAATTCACTAGGAGTAATATTAATAATTGCATGAAGCCCTATCCATATATTGTGAATGGAGCTGGGTGAATAAGTTGGCAAAAAAATACAGGGATAACCATAATCAAAGGCCACGACGATTGGTAGCTTGTGTTGATTGCCGAAAAAACGTTTAGCCGATTGTTTTGCGGCTTCATAAGTTGATCCTAATGAGAGACAGGATTTTCGAAGGACATGCATCGGTTTGCGTGTAACAATCAGCTCATTATGCTTATCAATCACGTGCGTGAAGACTTTGGAGTCATGCTGAATAGGTTGCAGCAAATAAGTATTGAATGAAATTAAGTAGCCGTTTACAAAGTTAGTTGTCATATAGGGAGTGCCTCCTTTTTTCTAGTTATAACGGTAGTGTAAAACAGAATATGACTTTCTTAAATTAAATGAAATAGTTGAAAATCGTTCAGAAAAGCACGAAATGCCTAGAGAATTTGCTCTAAATATCAATTGATTAATAGCTAATCCAAGATATTTTCGAATCGTAAGCATTGCTTTTTAATTTCAATTTTCATATAATTTAGAAAAGGATCGAGGTGAGATCGTTGGATAAATATTATTCGTATACAGATTTTCTGAAAGCCGTTGGTCAGTCGAAAAAAGTTGATGAGGCAGAGAAATTATTAAACGAGATTTATTTAGATTTATTTTTAAATCGTATCCAGCGTATGCATCGGCAAGAGCAGCTCATGGTTCTGATAGATAGAGCACTCGATGAAAAAGATGAAAACGCATTTTATCAATACGCATCCGAACTAACTTCCTTACACCAAACAGAAGATGAATCATGTTGACGAACCCGCTCTCCATATCTATTGGAGAGTGGGATTTTTTTGCTTTTGAAAATATTTGCAGAGGATGTGAAGATTGTATGTTTTGGTTAGAAGAAGTGATCTTGCTTATAGAATGGGGAAAGTCATTTAAAAAGTTTGAGACGCTGTTTATAAAAAAGTGAGAGTCGCTCTAAAAAGTACATAGCCCGGCTCCTGAGAGAGTGTGAGCTGCACATAAAGCAAAACAGGAAATCCCATCCATCGATGAAGCTTGAAAACCTAATAAAACGGCTATTATAAGAGTAACAAGTTAAATTGACTGTATTGTTATGTAATAAAAATTTTAGAGATGAAAAAAATTTTTACAAACATTCGTTCGTTAAATGTTCGAAATTTTAATATTGCTATGCTAAAATATATGTACAAATTGGAAGAAAGGACGGGGACATGAGTGCAAACATTTGATTTACAAGCGCCATATCAGCCTAACGGGGATCAGCCACAGGCCATTGCGGAATTAGTGGAGGGTGTGAAAGCAGGCAAACGTCATCAAACATTGCTTGGTGCTACTGGAACAGGTAAGACGTTTACCATTTCGAATGTCATCCAGCAAGTCAAAAAACCAACACTAATTATGGCACACAATAAAACACTAGCTGGCCAGTTGTATAGTGAATTTAAAGAGTTCTTCCCAAATAACGCCGTTGAATATTTTGTCAGCTACTATGATTACTACCAACCAGAAGCTTATGTACCGCAGACAGATACCTATATAGAAAAAGACTCTAGCATTAACGATGAAATTGATAAGCTGCGTCACTCTGCTACTTCTGCATTGTTTGAGCGTGAGGATGTCATTATTATTGCATCTGTGTCCTGTATCTATGGTTTAGGTTCTCCCGAAGAATATCGAGAAATGGTTGTTTCCATTCGTACGGGTATGGAAATTGAACGTAATCAGCTACTGCGCAAGCTTGTAGACGTTCAGTATGAGCGAAATGATGTTAGTTTTACTCGCGGAACATTTCGGGTACGTGGAGATGTAGTGGAAATCTTCCCAGCCTCTCGTGATGAGCATTGTATTCGTGTGGAATTTTTTGGGGATGAAATCGATCGCATTCGTGAGGTAGATGCACTAACGGGAGAGATTTTATCGGATCGAGAGCATGTTGCTATTTTCCCTGCATCTCACTTCGTTACACGAGAAGAGAAAATGCGTAAAGCGATTGAAAACATTGAAAAAGAATTAGAGGAACGACTTGCATTATTACGTGCAGAAGATAAATTACTAGAGGCACAGCGTTTAGAACAGCGTACACGCTATGATTTAGAGATGATGCGTGAAATGGGCTTTTGCTCTGGGATTGAAAACTATTCACGTCATTTAACATTGCGTGAAGCAGGTGCTACTCCATATACTTTGCTAGATTATTTCCCCGAAGACTTTTTACTTGTGGTTGATGAAAGTCACGTAACACTTCCACAGGTTCGAGGAATGTACAATGGTGACCAAGCACGTAAAGGAGTGCTCGTAGAACATGGCTTCCGATTGCCATCTGCTCTAGATAACCGTCCATTACGTTTTGAAGAGTATGAAAACCGCGTACATCAAGCGATCTATGTATCAGCCACACCAGGTCCTTATGAACTGGAGCATACACCAGAAATGGTAGAGCAAATTATCCGTCCAACTGGATTATTAGATCCATTAATTGATGTACGTCCTATTGAAGGTCAAATTGATAATTTAATTGATGAAATACAAAATCGAATTGCGCGTGATGAGCGAGTTTTAGTGACAACGCTAACGAAGAAAATGTCTGAGGATTTAACGGCTTACCTGAAGGAAATGGGCTTAAAAGTTGAATACTTACATTCAGAAATTAAGACACTAGAACGTATTGAAATTATCCGTGAGCTACGCAAAGGAACGTATGATGTGCTAATAGGTATTAATCTATTGCGTGAAGGTCTTGATATCCCTGAAGTGTCCCTTGTGGCAATTTTAGATGCTGATAAAGAAGGATTTTTACGTTCAGAGCGTTCATTGATTCAAACCATTGGTCGTGCTGCTCGAAACGCGAATGGTCATGTCATTATGTATGCAGACCATGTAACAGACTCGATGAAAAAGGCGATTGATGAAACGAAACGTCGTCGTGCGTTACAAATGGCTTATAACGAGGAGCATGGCATAACACCTCAAACGATCATTAAGAAAATCCCAGATGTGATTCGTGCAACACAAGTAGCAGAAGAAGAGGAATCCTATGTAACAAAGGCAACAAAAGGCAAAAAGCTGACAAAGGCGGAAAGAGAACAGCTCTTAGCTTCCCTAGAAGTCGAAATGAAGGAAGCAGCAAAAGCGCTTGATTTTGAACGTGCGGCTGAGTTACGAGATACAATATTTGAATTGAAGGTAGAAGGGTGAATGACTTGTGAAAAATACTGAAATTGTCGTGCAAGGCGCACGTGCTCATAATTTAAAAAATATCAATGTCACAATTCCACGTGACCAATTAGTCGTTTTAACAGGATTATCAGGCTCTGGAAAGTCTTCTCTAGCATTTGACACAATTTATGCGGAGGGCCAACGTCGTTATGTTGAGTCCCTCTCCGCCTATGCCCGCCAATTTCTTGGACAAATGGATAAACCAGATGTCGATGCAATAGAAGGCTTGTCGCCTGCTATTTCCATTGACCAAAAAACAACTAGTCGTAACCCGCGATCTACTGTCGGTACGGTAACGGAAATCTATGATTACCTACGTTTACTTTATGCACGTATTGGTAAACCGATTTGTCCAAATCATGGCATAGAAATCACTTCCCAAACGATTGAGCAAATGGTGGATCGTTTATTAACCTATCCTGAGAGAACTAAGATGCAGCTCCTTGCACCAATGGTTTCTGGACGTAAGGGTACCCATGTTAAACTGCTAGAAGATTTAAAAAAGCAGGGGTTTGTTCGTGTACGAATTGATGGGGAATTGCGTGATTTAGATGATGCTATCGAACTTGATAAAAATAAAAAGCATTCCATCGAAGTAGTAGTGGATCGTGTTGTTATGAAGGAAGGGATTGCTGCTCGTCTGAGTGATTCTTTAGAAACGGCTTTACGCCTGGCAGATGGACGTGTGCTTGTCGATGTGATGGAACATGAAGAGTTACTATTTAGTGAGCATCATGCCTGCCCATTATGTGGTTTTTCTATTGGTGAGTTAGAGCCTCGTATGTTTTCATTTAATAGTCCGTTTGGTGCTTGTCCAAGCTGTGATGGCTTAGGTTCAACACAAGAGGTAGATTTAGATTTAGTGGTGCCTGATTGGGATCGTTCTTTGTTAGAGCATGCCATCGCACCATGGGAACCAACAAGTTCGCAGTACTACCCACAATTACTAAAAGCTGTATGTGATCATTACGATATTCCAATGGACGTGCCTGTGAAGGATTTGCCAAAGGAAAAGATGGATAAAGTTTTATATGGCTCTGGAAAAGACAAGATACACTTCCATTATGAAAATGAGTTTGGCAATGTGCGAGATCAAATGATTGAATTTGAAGGGGTGGTGCGCAATGTTGAGCGTCGTTTTAAAGAGACGACATCCGATTATGTTCGTGAGCAGATGGAAAAATACATGGCACAGCAGGCTTGCCCTTCATGTAAAGGGTATCGTTTAAAGCCTGAGACGCTAGCAGTGAAAGTAGCTGATAAACATATCGGTGAGGTCACACAATATTCAATACAGGAAGCAGACACTTTCTTTAAAGAGCTTGATCTCTCTGAAAAGGATATGCAAATTGCTCGATTAGTTTTACGAGAAATCGAAGAACGATTGGGCTTCCTTGTGAATGTTGGTTTAGACTATTTAACATTGAGTCGTGCAGCAGGTACATTATCTGGTGGAGAGGCACAACGTATTCGCCTTGCTACACAAATTGGTTCACGATTAACGGGAGTCCTCTATATTTTAGATGAGCCTTCGATTGGTTTGCATCAGCGAGATAATGATCGACTGATTAGCACATTACAAAATATGCGTGACATTGGAAATACGCTGATTGTGGTAGAGCATGATGAAGATACGATGCTTGCTGCAGATTATCTCATCGATGTAGGACCTGGAGCAGGCGTCCATGGCGGTCAAATTGTGGCAGCAGGTACACCACAGGAAGTTATGAATAATGAAAAATCCTTAACTGGACAATATTTAAGTGGTAGAAAGTTTATTCCTTTACCAATTGAAAGACGCCAACCAAATGGTCGAAAGCTCTCCATTAAAGGTGCCAAGGAAAATAATTTACGCAATGTTAAAGTAGATGTTCCATTAGGCTTATTTGTAGCAGTGACAGGTGTGTCTGGTTCAGGGAAATCTACACTGATAAATGAAATTTTATATAAATCTTTGGCACAGAAGCTTAATCGTTCAAAGGTTAAGCCTGGCGAGCATAAAGAAGTGACAGGTATCGATGAGCTTGAAAAAGTAATCGATATTGATCAATCGCCAATTGGTCGTACACCTCGTTCAAACCCAGCAACTTATACAGGTGTTTTTGATGATATTCGCGATGTTTTCGCAGCAACAAATGAAGCAAAGGTACGAGGCTATAAAAAAGGACGCTTTAGCTTTAATGTCAAGGGCGGTCGTTGTGAAGCATGTCGTGGTGACGGCATTATTAAAATTGAAATGCATTTCCTTCCAGATGTTTATGTACCATGTGAAGTATGTCACGGCAAACGTTATAACCGTGAAACACTTGAAGTGAAGTATAAAGATAAGAGTATTGCAGATATTCTCGATATGACAATTGAAAATGCAGTAGTGTTCTTTGAAAATATTCCAAAGATCCAGCGTAAGCTACAAACGATTGTTGATGTGGGGTTGGGTTATATGAAATTAGGGCAACCAGCCACAACCTTATCGGGTGGTGAGGCGCAGCGTGTAAAACTAGCCTCTGAATTACATCGACGCTCAACAGGGAAATCCTTCTATATTTTAGATGAACCAACGACAGGATTACATGCCGATGATATTGCTCGTTTACTTGTCGTTTTACAGCGTCTTGTTGAAAACGGTGATTCGGTATTAGTTATTGAGCATAACTTGGATGTGATTAAAACAGCTGATTATATCATTGACTTAGGTCCAGAAGGCGGAGACAAAGGTGGTACGATTGTTGCAACTGGTACACCTGAAGAGGTAGTAGAAGTAGCAGGCTCCTATACAGGCAAATACTTAAAACCAATTCTGGAACGTGATCGTATGAGAATGGATGCATTGCTAGCAGAAGCTACTAAGTCTTAAGGGTTTTACATTCGAACGGAAATGATTAATCTGGATTGAAAGGTGATCTTAAATTGGGGAAAGTCGCTCAATCCAGATTGAAAATGATTCGAAATGTGAAGAACCCACTAAAACAGAGGTCAGAAGTGATCCAACTAATCTAAAAAACGAGCAATAAAATCTTCAGAGGTAAAAGCCTGTCGATGTTGAAATGAAAAGACCCAATTTATTCAATTTTGCAGTGAAACTTTTCACATGATGAATCGTATAAATAGTATAACGAACTGAGGGAGGCTATTTATTTATGCAAAATGAACGTCAACGAATTTTAGAACTTGTAGAAAAAGGAACAATTTCGGCACAAGAGGCGATTATATTATTAGAAGCATTAGAGCAACCTGGCAAGTCTACTCAACATGTTATGAATGATGTGTCGAAAGAGACGCAATCCTTTTCAAATGAAAAAGAGCCATTATTTGAAGAAAAATCAAAAGATGGTGACAAGAAAAAAGATGATTTTATGAAATACTTCCAAGATGAAATGCAGGATTTTCGTAAGGATTTAACGCAAATCGGTTCTCTTTTTATGGATATGATGAATACGGCTGTTAAAAAGGTAAAGGAATTTGATGTAGCTTCTCCATTTGGAGATAAAATTGAATTTACCCATACAGAAGAAGTGGCTGCTGCCAATGTGGACAATATTATTGTTGAATTACCGAATGGTAACTTCTCATTGGAATCCAGTGAAGGGGAAACTATTCAGGTGATTTGCAAGGTAAAGGCACCTTTGATGAACGAAAGTGAAGAAGAAACTCGTAATCACTTCTTAGAGCAATTTGTTGTGAAAGAAGAAGCGCAATCACTTCGTATTTTGAGCCAATTAAAGCTTGTTCAAGTCAATGTGAAGGTGCTAGTACCAAAGGATAAACTTGAAAAATTATCTGTTCGTCTAATGAATGGTAGTGTTTCATTACAGGATACAGAATTTGAAGAATTAAAAGTGAAAACGTTAAACGGTGCCATTAAAGGTACGAAATTTAATTTTGGAAAAGCTGAAGTGGATTCTTCTAATGGTTCCATTGAATTAACGAATGTTCGAGGTAAGGATTTAGAGGCTGAAACATTGAATGGGCGTGTTTATTTGGATGGTGCATTGGATGAAGTTGAAGCTAAGTCTGTCAATGGACATGTAGTCGTAACAACATGCTCGACAAATTCTTCTAAAATTAAAGCTCAAACAGTTGCTGGAGCAGTGGAATTATATGTCCCACGAACAATTTCATTGAGCGGTAAAGTCGTAACGAATTTCGGTAAAGTGGATGTGGGTATCCAGGATGTTTCTAAAATGGAGTCACAAGATCAATTCTTATCCAAAGTAGTCCGTTTCGACAAAGAAGTTGAAAATGCGAATCGCCTATTTATCGAGGGTGAATCGAAAACTGGTGCTGTTTTAGTGCGCTACACAACAACAGATGAACAACAAATTTAACAGTAGAAGCATTCAAGGTAAAGCTTGAATGCTTTTTCTTTTCAAACAGGATTCGACCTAGCACATAGAGGCGAATCTTGTTTTTATTTTTGTCATATTTTTAAGGATAATGGCAAGGAAAGAATGAAATAGAAGGAACTGCCACGGATTGAAATGAAACTGTAATAAAAAAACAGAAATAGAGTGCTATAATAGTAAAAGAAATACCTCTTACATAGATGAGAGTTTTAGGTGGTTTAATCATGATAGAAATGAAAAATGTGACAAAGAAATACCCAAACGGTGTTGTTGCGACAAATGGTATTTCCGTTAATATAAAGCAAGGCGAATTTGTGTATGTAGTTGGCCCAAGTGGGGCAGGGAAATCCACATTTATTAAATTGATGTACCGTGAAGAAAAAGCAACATCAGGACAAATAATTGTAAATGGTATTGATTTAGCAACTTTAAAGAATAAGAAGGTCCCTTTTTTGCGCCGTCAACTTGGTGTAGTTTTCCAAGATTTCAAATTGCTACCTCGTTTGAATGTCTATGAGAATGTAGCGTTTGCGCTTGAAGTAATAGAGGAAAAGCCAGATGAAATCCGACGTCGGGTTATGGAAGTGCTAGAACTAGTTGGATTGAAGCATAAAGCAAGAATGTTTCCAAATGAACTTTCAGGAGGAGAGCAGCAACGAGTATCGATTGCTCGTTCAATCGTCAATGTCCCAAAAGTGGTGATTGCAGATGAACCTACAGGGAATCTTGACCCTGAAACATCATGGGAAATTATGAATTTATTTGAGGAAATTAATGCACGTGGGACAACGATTGTAATGGCAACCCACAACCGTGAAATTGTAAATACGATTCGACGTCGTGTTATTGCAATTGAAGGCGGCTTAATTGTCCGTGATGAACACGGAGGTGAATACGGCTATGAAATTTAGTACAGTAAAGCGCCACTTCCGGGAAAGTATCAAATCACTTGGTCGAAATAGCTGGATGACCATTGCCTCTGTCAGTGCCGTTACCGTTACGCTCATTCTAGTAGGTGTTTTTGCGCTTATTATGATGAATTTAAATAAAGTAGCAACGGATTTAGAAAATGATGTCGAAATTAAAGTGTTAATTGATGAAACAGCAGATGAAGCTGCTGAAAAAGCACTCATCGAAAAAGTCAAAAAATTGCCTGGTGTCTCCGAGATGACGTATTCCACTAAGGAAGATGAGTTAACCAAGCTAGTAAAAGACTTCGGTGATGATTTTAAACTATTTGAACAAAGTAACCCTTTACGTAACGTTATTTATGTAAAAGCTGCTGATCCACAGCAAACAGCAAAAGTTGCGAAAACCATTGATAAATATGAGTATACATATGATGTAATGTATGGCGAAGGAAAAGTTGAAAAACTATTTAACTTCTTAAATATTAGTCGTAATGTAGGAATCGTACTTATTTTAGGGTTATTATTTACGGCAATTTTCTTAATTTCGAATACAATTCGTATAACGATTATAGCTCGACGTGATGAAATAGAAATTATGAAACTTGTAGGGGCTACAAATTCATTCGTGCGTATCCCATTCTTATTAGAAGGTATGTGGCTTGGAATTTTAGGTTCAATTATTCCGATTGCGGTTGTCACGACCCTTTACCACAATATTTATAAAATTATTGCACCACGTTTACAAGGAGAGCTTGTTCAATTACTAGATTTTTCTCCACTTGTGTATCAGGTAAGCGGTCTTCTGTTACTCATTGGTGTACTGATCGGTATTTGGGGAAGTTTCATGTCAGTACGTAAGTTTTTAAAAATTTAGTCACAACGGATATTTGTGAAAAAGAAAAGAATAGTCGAAGGGGAGTTCAATCGGTGAAAAGTAAGGCGAAAAACATATTAAAAACACTTGCAGCAGCATCTGCTCTAATTCTTTTTATCCAAACCCCATCAGCATATGCAACAAGTTTATCGGATTTAAAAGAAGAAAAGAAACAAGTTGAAACAAAGAAGAATCAGTTAAATTCATCTATCAGCAATAAATCAAATGCAATTACAGCTAATCAAGAAAAGCAACAACAAATCTTAGATCAAATTCAAGCATTGAACGCTGAAATCGACAAAACTAATAGTAATATTAAAAAAGTACAAGCAGATATTCGGGCAACAAATGAGGAAATTAAAAAGTTAGAAGCTTCTATTGAAGAGCTTTTGCATAAAATTGAAGAGCGCGATTTATTGTTACAAGAACGTGCACGTGCCATTCAAGCTGGGGGCTCTGTAAGTTATTTAGATGTTTTGCTAGGCTCTAATAGTTTTGTAGACTTTATTGATCGTTTCTCTGCAGTTAATGCATTATTGGAAGCGGATCGTCAAATTATTCAAGATCAAAAAGATGATAAACAAAAATTAGAAGAGCAAAAGCAAAGTGTAGAAGAGAAACGTAAAAACCTAGAAGGTAAAAAAGCTGAGCTTGAACGATTAAAAGCATCATTAGACAGTCAAAAAACTGAGAAAAATAAACTAGTAGACCAATTAGAAAAAGAGCAAGAAAAGCTGAAATCAGAAAAGGTATTACTTGAAAAAGAATACTCAGAGGCTTTGGAAGTAAGTCAGGAATTGCAAGATCAAATTATTGCTGAACAAAATCGTTTGGCTGAAATTGCACGTCAGCAAGAGGCAAAACGTAAAGCAGCCGCCGCGGCCGCGGCAGCTGCTGCTGCTAACAATGGTGGCGGATCATCTGGTGGTACAGTCCATGCGCCTCAATCAAACGGAACTTGGATAAAACCAACGAATGGTCGCTTAACATCACCATATGGTTGGCGAAATCTTGGAGCAGGTCCTGAATTCCATTATGGTGTCGACCTTGCAAATGCAACGGGAACACCAATATGGGCAGCAGCAGATGGCGTTGTTTCTTACGCAGCACCACTTAGTTCGTATGGTAATGTTGTCATTGTAACGCACTCTATCGATGGACAAATTTACACAACCGTTTATGCACATTTAAGTGCATTTAATGTTAGTGTAGGACAAGAAGTAACACAAGGTCAGCAAATTGCAGCCATGGGTAGTACAGGTCGCTCTACTGGCCCACACTTACACTTTGAAGTGCATATTGGTCCTTGGAAAGGACAAGCAGTCGGCAGTGTAAATCCACTGAAATATATTCCATTGTAAACATAAAAGCTATACACTAGCGTTTTCTAGTGTATAGCTTTTAATATTTCATCGAATGTTTCACCATTCATCAACTTATAGGTTTGCCCATTAATAGCCAATAAGCCATTTTTGAAGAACAGTATTTTTAATGTATGGTCAAAATAAGTAAGATCCAATTGATAGACAACATCAGCTTTTTTGTTATTTAATAAGGTTCTTTTTACTTCCAAAGTACGTAAGTCTAAACGCAAACATCTTAATCGTAGATTTTCACGATTGATAATGGTAAAGCTTTTATTGGTACCAATGTCAACTTTCCAAATCGTTATCTTATTTACTATTTCTAGAAGATATTTATTAGGTGAAAAATCTTGTAGTAAATTCTTTGTTCGATACTCTGAGTACAGCATCAGAACACTAATACTAAGACAAATAGCAGCAATCCATAGTATAAGTCGCTTTGAAAACATAACTCCTCCCCTTTTCTCATTTTACGAAATATTCCATTGAAAGTTTCATCGCTATTATAAGATTCTAAATAATGTTATGATGAATATATACTTAGTGGGGTATTTTTATTGTTGTTATTTCTGAAGATTTTCTTAAAACAGTGTGAAATAGTCTTTTTTTAAAAAGGTTCTATGCTATGCTTTCGGAGGAGGATTCGTTGAATTGATAAATACAGAGTGGTACTCAATCCGTACATTAACTTTACCAGCTACTGCAGTCGCTTTACTTATTACTTTTTTTATTGTGTGGCTTATCTTGCGCTTACAATTTTCTAAAAAGTGGTCTGAGCTATATAGTGATGCCATTTTCACCTTTATTATTGTTTGGAAGTTAAGTTTGCTTGTAACAGATTTCAAAACGGTAGTAAACAATCCAATTACATTGCTTTATTTTAATGGCGGAACAATGGGTGTTCTTCTCGGTGTCATTGTAGCATCTTTGCAAATATGGAGAAAGCGACAGAGTCTACAGCTTGAGGAACAAGAGATGATAGCTGGTAGCTGGGCTATTATTCTCACGCAATCCATTTATCAAATGCTTGCTGTGCTATTTAATGACAACAACACATCAAGTGAAGTTATAACATTAGCTGTGCTAAGTGTAGTCACGCTCGTCATATTATGGAGATTAGTAGCGGTGAAACAAGCTCTCATACTCTATACAATTAGCTATTTGATAGTGGCTATCTTCCAGCCGCTTGGTATAGGGCAAACAGCTGTGGCTGTCAGTGTAATACTACTTTGTTTGGGCTTAACTATTCAGCATGAACGAATCAATGTGGGAGGTAAGAAATGAAAAAAAATATTGGACTGCTGATCGTTGTGCTATTAGTGGTTGCGATGATTGGTACATATGTAAAACAACAAATTGACGAAGAACGTGCTATTGATAAATCGGCCCTAGGTAAGGATATGGAGGAGCTAGAAACCGGCTTAAGCAAAGGCGATATACCGCCTGATTTCACCTTAACAAGCTTAGACGGGGAAGATATCACGTTAAGCGATCTTCGTGGAAAAAAAGTCGTTTTAAATTTCTGGGCGACATGGTGCCCACCTTGTAAGGCGGAAATGCCTCATATGCAAAGCTTCTATGATGAGTATGCAAAAGAGAAAAACGTTGAAATTATAGCGGTCAATTTAACAGAAGCCGAACGTGATGTGACCGCTGATGCCAAAGTGGACACAGTGATGACATTTAGAGATAGCTTTGAGCTAACGTTCCCTATTTTATTGGACCCTGACAATGAAGCTGGCTTGAATTATCAAGTCATCACGATTCCAACCACTTATTTTATTGATTCCAAGGGCCTCATTCAACGCGCCATCAGAGGACCAATGGACGTGGATATGTTAAATGATTATGTAGATGCACTAGATTGATTCATAAAAAATCTGCTCGTTTTCTATAGTGGAAACAAGCAGATTTTTTTATTTTTCATAAATCAAGGTGAATACTCGCGGGAACCAAGGTATATCCGTGCGAATCAACAGCCAACATCCATGTGTAAAGTGAAATATTCTCTCTTAACAAATTTGAAAGGTAATTTTGTATGTTTGAAAAAATAGAGTCATACAGTAAAAGAGACGGAGGAGGGAAGATTTGCGCAAATTAACAGCCGGTGTCGGAGTCCTACTTAGTAGTTTGGTGGTGGGCAGTGGTATTTACTTTGATTGGTTTAATATTGGCGATAAAAAGGAGCCTGTTACGGAGGTTGATACTATTGGTGAGGCTATGACAATCATTGAAGAAAAATCAGTATACAGTACAAAAAAGGATGAATTAGTGGAAGGGGCTCTTCGTGGGATGGCTGATGCCATTAAAGATCCTTATAGTACGTATTACTCCAAGGAAGAGGCTGAGCAACATCGGCAAATGCTAGCTGAAGAACGAGTAGGCATCGGTATTGAACTAACCGAAAATAAAGGGAAGTTTATCGTTGTGTCACCTGTTCGCTCATCACCAGCAGAGAAAGCAGGCATGCGTTCACTCGATGAAATTGTACAAGTTGATGGGGTACGGATTGATGGGAAAACGATGAGTGAATTAATGCATTTAATTCAAGGTGAAAAGGGAACGAAAGTAACCATTGTTGTCTATCGTCCAAGTGAAGATAAGCATATTAAGATGACGATGGAGCGTGCAGCAATTTCCAATAAAACGGTAACTAGTGAGGTAGTGAAGGTAGAAGATACAGCTATTGGCTATGTAGTGATCTCATTATTCGGTGAAAAAACCGCCAATGAATGGGTGGCAGAAACGAGTAAATTACTTCGTAAAGATGTGGAAGGAATTGTGATCGATGTACGGGATAATCCAGGTGGTTATTTACATAGCGTCGCAGCGCTACTGAGCACAGTATTGGACAATGGCAAAGTATTTGCATATATGCAAAATGCGGAAGGTGCTATGGAACCATTAAAAACGCAAACAAAAGGCTTTGATGAAAAATATATAGAAACGATGAATAAAATTCCAATTGTTGTTTTGCAAAATCAAGGTAGTGCATCTGCTAGTGAAGTATTAAGCGGTGCTTTAAAAGGCTGGGGACGCGCTTCACTTGTTGGGGTTAAGAGCTTTGGAAAAGGGACTGTACAAGAATCTTGGGAGCTTTCCAATGGCGGCGAGCTTAAATTATCAACCAACAAATGGCTAACACCAAAACGTGAATGGATTCATGGGCAGGGCATTGAAGCTAGTTTAATGATTGAGCAAAATGAATTATTTGCTTTTCAACTTCATCCACTAACAGGTAAGTTTAAAGTGGGTGATATGAGTGAAGAGATTTCCTATTCACAAAACGCCTTGCAGAAACTAGGCTATCAAATCGATCGTTTAGATGGCTATATGGATGAAACGACCGCAGAGGCCGTTAATCTTTATCGTAAACAGAAAAAATTAAAACTAGCAGAAGATGAATTTTATATGGACACGACTTTCTTTAATAGTTTAAACGAAACGTTAAAGGATTTTAAAGCCGATCGTCAAAATGACCAACAATTCCAAATGGCCACTAGTTTTTTACTGCATACGATTGACCAATAAAACTCGCAGACAGAACAAAAATACCATAATACAAAGCTTTCTATGAGTTTGTACTACGCAAGCGTGTAGTCCTTTGATACAATAAATTCATAGTATTCAAGATAGAAATGGCGGGTGTTCGTATGGTTAGTGAGATATTAATAGAAATTGTAACAGCGATTGGCCGCTTTTTACTCAACCCATTACTATATATAGTCATAATATTTGCTATTATTTTAGGTTATCGTCGAGTAAAACAGGAGCGTAAATATTTTAATAGACGTATTATTTGGGGCTGGACGGAGCTAATCGGACAATGGAAAGATGGGTGGATCTATGCACTAATTATTTCTATCATTAGTATTGGAGCAGGTCTAACTGTCCCAAAGGAATTTTTAATCATTTTAACGGCAGTTTCTATAGTAGCACTTATCTTGTTTGTCATGAATGCAATGTCGCCTATTTTGACAATGGGGATTGCCACACTTGCCATATGGGGTATGTCCTATTACAATTGGTCATTTTCCTGGTGGGAAATTTCGGTAGAGGCTGTCCATTTAGAGAGTGGCGCAATTGTGACAATTACCATTCTTGCGGGCCTTTGTGTTATTGCAGAAGGGCTATTAATTCGACGTATGGCGATGAAGGTTACAACACCTTGTATTGAGAAAACGAAGCGGGGTATGCAGGCAATTGTCTATCGGTCAAAAAATGTATGGGTATTACCTATTTTCTTTGTTATTCCTGGTGATGCGATCTCGGCTATATTCCCATATTGGCCACAGTTTACGATAGGTCATAATAGCTTTGCAATTGTGTTATTTCCACTTGTCATTGGCTTTACTAAACTGACAAGAAAGGAATTACCAGCTTACATGTATCCAAAAATTGGCCGACCTGTCTTTTTACTAGGACAGCTTATTTTAATAGGAGGATTGGCTGCATATTTTGAGCCTGTGATTGGCTTCATTACACTTGCTGTTGGTGTAATTATCCGCATTATAATTGCTATCTACTTTGCACAACAGGAAAAAACAGATCATTATGCAGTTGCGCCAAGTACGAAGGGGGCTATTATTGCAGCCGTTCTTCCTGATTCACCTGCTGAGAAGATGGGCTTACTTGCAGGAGAATGTATCCGCAAAGTAAATGGTGTGTCAATTTTTACAGAAAATGAGTTATATGAAGCACTGCAATTAAACGCAGCTCATTGTCGTCTAGAGGTTTTAGACCGAAACAATGAATTACGTTTAACACAACATGTGATTTATAGCAATGATCATTACCGTATTGGATTATTATTAGCTGAGCCGAGGGAAGTATAATGGACGTTTTTGGGAAAATGATGCTAGCATTATTCATACCAGCTTTATTGGTATTACTATTCACTAGAATTACCTATAACCGCTATGTTGCATTATTATTAGCCATTGCACTTATTGCTGCCTCTGTATATGCAGGCTATACATCCCCACCTATTATTTTCGTTATCGATGCATTTTCATTAACAGTAGGCTTTTGGCTAGCAAGTAAAATGAATAAATAAGGAAAGGTCAGTCCAGGCAATAGGACTGACCTTTTTACATGAAAAATCGCACTGCTGCCATAATGATTACTCCTGCAACTACTGTAATCGATAAGCTTTTTGTGACAAGGGCAATAATAAGAGTAGGAACAAATGTAATAAAGACTGGCCAATCAAGTGTCACTACTTTGCCGCTTTCAGTATCTATTAAATTTTCAATGACAAGAGCACTTAATATACAAACAGGAATAAAACTAAGCCATTTTAGCACAACATCAGGTAGTGTTACACTACGCACAAAAATAAATGGAATGACACGCGGTAGCCATGTTACAAGTGCGCAGCCGATAATAAGCCAGACCATATAAGAAGTTGTTGTCATTTATCTGTCACCACCCCAATTGTTGCGACAATCACGGTTGCCAGTAGCACAGCCACATGTGAAGGGACTACATAAGAAAGACCGTACATAATAACCGCCATATAGCCAATTAACTTGATATAATGCATGATTTTACTTTTACCAACACTGCTCAATTGCAAAACTAAAAGTGCAACAAACATGGCAACCAAGGCAAAATCTAAACCCCATTTTTCAGGATTTGCTACCCACTGTCCTAAAAAGGCACCCGTAACACAGGAAAGAATCCAGAAGATATAGGCTGTTATATTTAACCCATCCATCCATTTACCATATAATTTACCTGTTTGCATTTGCTTTGTGACTGCTACACCAAAGGTTTCATCCGTTAATAATGTACCAAAGCCAACATTTCTAAGCATGGAGTAGCGCGTAAAATGAGGTGCTAATGTTAAACTCATTAATAAATGGCGTAGATTCACTACGAAAATGGTTACAATGATAGCAGAGGCAGGGCTACTTGTTAAAAGAAGTGCACAAAAAATAAATTGTGCAGAACCTGCGTAAATCAGTATCGTTAATAGCGCGATTTCAAGGACAGATAACCCTGAAGCGGAACCTACAACCCCAAATGCAAGTCCTATACTAATATAACCGAGTAATGTAGGCACGCAATCTTTCACGCCTTGTAAAAAACTGTCATTGGAAGAGCTTGTTGTGTCATCATGTTGAAGCTCTGTTGTACTTGTCATAAATAGGTCATCCTTTCTTGATAATTTCCATGTATACTATTGATGGAATTGTTTGATAGTTCTTGATGTTTATTAAAGTATACATATGTCTGATAAAATAAACAATAGAAATTGGTGAGTAAAGATGGAACAAATGAGTCGAAATTTAGCATTTCAATTAAAGAAAATTAGACAGCAACGTCATTTAAGTCTCGATGATGTGGCCAAAGCGACAGGTGTCAGTAAAGCACAGCTTGCACAAATCGAAAAAGGAGAGGCCAATCCAACTGTTTCAACAATTTGGAAAATTGCAGCGGGTATGCGTATGTCATTCTCTTCATTATTACAGCCACCAACTGCCCATTACATGCGTTATAGCAGTAAAGATGTACCACATGTAGATGAGGATGAGGGACGCTATCGTGTTTACTCCATAATTCCGTATAATCCAGAGCGAGGCTGGGAGTTTTATAAGGTTGAAATGGAGCCAGGGGCAGTTAGTAGGAGTGAAGCCCATACAGAAGGGGTAGAGGAAACTGTAATGGTTATTAAAGGACAAGCAGTTATTTCTGCTGGAGACATGCATGAATTACTAGATGAAGGGGATACACTAGTATTCTCAGGGCATCAACCCCATGAATATCGCAATACTTCAGAAGGGTTAACAATTTTTCATTTAATTTTACAGTATAAATAGAGGTGTCGATATTGAATGAATGGTTTACTGTAGAAAATATTGAACAGGTTGCGGCACAGTATCGAACGTTCGGCCCAATCATTGGTTTACTGCTCCCGTTTTTAGAGGCGTTTTTACCATTCCTACCATTAGTCGTATTCGTTGTGGCGAATGCCAGTGCATTCGGCTTATGGCTAGGATTTCTATTATCTTGGCTAGGCTCTGTAGCTGGCTCCTATGCGGTTTTCTTACTTGTGCGTCATTTTGGCAAACATCCAAGATTACAATTTTTAACAGGTAGTAAAAAAGTACAGAAGCTTATTAAATGGGTGGATATGAATGGCATCAGCCCTCTTTTTGTCCTCCTCTGCTTCCCTTTTACACCATCTGTGATTGTCAATATTGTAGCGGGATTGTCACATATCCATAAAAAATTTTACTTAATCGTTTTGCTTGCAGGAAAGTTTGTCATGATTTTAGGTATGAGTGTATTGGGCTATGATTTAAAATCGCTCTTGACAAGCCCAGTGAGATTGATAATTGCAGCTGTGGCCATTGTTATTTTGTGGTGGGTCGGTAAGTTGATAGAGAAGCGTTTGAATGCCCGTGTAGAAAGAGATTTAAAGCAAGCGCGAAATTTGACGAAAAAGCAGGACCACCATGCCAGTTAAGTAAATAAACTGTAGCCTCTTTCATTATGTGAAGAGGCTGCTTTTTTGTGTAATAAATAAACCTTTTTATAGGTAGGTGAAGGTTGATAGATAGTATTTACTAGTTTTTTTCGATAGAATTTAAGATGGATGATTTATGTTGTTTTTAGTAGGCTGGGAAAACTGCTCCACCATAGATGAGAAACGATCAATAGTCTGGAGAAGCCGCTCCAAAATAGATAAGAAGTAATCAATTCAGCGAAAGAATCGCTCAAATAAAAGTACAAATTTTTATTTCATTAAAAGAGACACCCGCAACAGCAAGTTAATGAGGAGGGGGAAAGTAAATGACATTGCGTATTGTTTCAGGACGTTCGGGAACAGGGAAATCAGCATTTATTCATCAGGAAATTGTTGAGCAATTAAAGACAGATCCATTGGGACATCCAATTTTCATTATAGTGCCTGACCAAATGTCTTATTCTACGGAATATGAGCTGACAAATAAGCATGGTTTACAAGGCTTGATTCGAGCACAGGTGATGACGTTTAAACGTTTAGCATGGTTGGTTTTACAGGAAACAGGAGGTATTGCTCGTAAAGAAGTGAATGGCTATGGGTATCGAATGCTTATACGTAAACTTTTGGAGGAACAAAAAAGCGAGTTTTCCTTATTTCGACAAGCAGCAGGAAAACGTGGCTTTACGGAGGAAATTGAAACCCTTTTAAGAGAATTTAGTCGCTATAGCGTCAATAGCTCAGTCTTGGCAGAGGTAACGGAATCGTTAAAGGCAATAGATGCACCTAATACATTGCAGGCGAAAGCGAATGATTTACATGTCGTTTTGCAGGCATTGGAGGAACGACTTGGTACGACCTATGTTGACAGCGAGGGCTATTATCCGATTTTAACGGAGCAACTGAAGTATGCAGAAACGATGAAGCAAGCGACCATCTATATTGATGGTTTCACCGCCTTCACTGTGCGAGAGTTAGAACTGGTTCGTGAATTGTTAAAGGTAACGAAGCAAGTAACTGTCGTCCTTCCATTTGATCATATGGATGAAGCCTTTGATGAACAAGCATTATTCCATGAAGCAGCGTTAACGAATCAACGTCTTCAGGATATAGCAAAAGAAGAGGGCATTGATGTTGAATTACCATTACATTTTTATAAGACTCAAAGATTTCATTCTAAAGATTTACAGCATGTGGAGGCAAAGTTTGCTGATTTGGAGCCCAAAACGATAAAAACTTCAGGAGATGTAACCGTGCTTGAAGCATCAAATCGTCGAGCAGAGATACATGCGATTGCCCGGGAAATAACAAAACTGACAAGAGAAGACGGTTTTCGCTATCAGGATATCGTACTTTTGTATAGACAAGCCGATCTCTACGATCCACTTATTACAAGTATTTTCCAACAATATGAAATTCCTATTTTTACAAATACAAAAAAGACAATGCTACATCATCCATTAATAGAGCTAAGTCGTTCAGCCTTGGAGGTTATGACCTCGAATTGGAAATATGAGCCAGTTTTCCGTAGTGTCAAAACCGATTTGTTTTTCCCATTACAAGCTGAGCTAACAATTTGGCGTGAGAGAGCAGATCGATTAGAAAATTATTGCTTGGCACAAGGCATCTATGGTGAACGATGGTTTGAGGAGGCACGTTGGTTTTATAAAAAATATCGAGGTCTAGAATTCCATTCGCGTGTACAAACAGATGAAGAGCGTGCAATGCAGGCAGAAATCGAGGCCATTCGAGATGAAATACGCCAACCTCTAAAACTTTTACAAGACAAGCTTGATAGCGCCAAAAATGGCAGAGATATTGCGACTGCTTTATTTGAACTTATAGAGTCATTACAGGTATATGATAAACTGCAAGCCATGAAAGATCGTGAGCTAGAGCGAGGTGACGCATTAGCTGCAAGTGAACATGAACAAGCTTGGAATGAATGGATTGCTGTTCTTGACCAATTCGTTTATATGTTTGGAGAGCAGGAGATGTCTGTAGAGCAAGCAGCCAAAATTCTTGATGAAGGCTTTGATACATTAGAATTTTCAAGAATTCCGCCAACCCTTGATGAAGTAATGGTGGCTACTGTTGATTTAGCTCGTTTATCCAATATCAAAGTCGCTTTTGTAATAGGAATGAATGATGGTGTTTATCCAACTCGGATGGAGTATGAGGGCTTGTTGTCAGATATCGAACGTGAATGGTTTAGTCAAATTGGCTATGAGCTTGCTCCTACCTCTACTAATCGTTTATTACAGGAAAATTTCTTGTTCTATCGCGCTATTACAACGCCATCTAACAAATTGTATATGACCTATCCTACGGCGGATGAGGAAGGCAAGGCACTTCTAGCCTCACTTTATATTAAGAAAATAATAGGAAATGACAAAAAGGCTGGCTTATTAAGTGGTGTTTCGATAGAACGAGTGGTAGTCGATCCAATTGAATTACTAGACGGGGATGTTTTACCATATTTACGCCATCCAAGGACTGCATTGGCACATCTAATGGTACAGCTACGTCAAGCTGAACATAGCCGTGAACTAGCGCCAGAATGGCTAGCTTTACAAAGATTTTATACACAAGATCCGTATTGGGCACTCATTTTCGACCGCGTACTTTATCCAATTACCCATAAAAATGAGGCTGAGCCACTTGAAACCTATATTACACAGGAATTATATGGTCAGAAGCTAACATCCAGTGTGTCGCGAATTGAGAAATACTTCAGATGTCCTTTTTCTCATTTCACTACGTATGGTCTACGTCTTGAAGAACGAGCTGAGTATCGGCTAGAAACGTTTGCAATGGGTGACTTATTCCATGAGGCATTAAAGTGGATTACAGAGGAAACACATCGTCAGCAATTATCTTGGATTCGTTTAACAACAAAGCAAATTAAACAATTAGCACGTCAAGCAGTAGAACAAATTGTTCCAGTCTTTTCCCATCAAATCCTATTATCCAGTGCCCGCTATCGCTATATTCAGCGTAAGCTAATTCGAATTGTTGAGCGTACAATGACAGCACTGACACAGCATGCAAATGTATCACACTTCAAACCAATTGCAATTGAGGCATCGTTTGGTCCTGGACAACATGAACAGCTACCACCATTAGAGATTGATTTGACTGGTGGTAAGAAAATGTTTATGCGTGGACGTATTGATAGAGTGGATAGTGCAACGATAGATGACCGCTCTTATTTGCGGATTGTCGACTATAAATCCTCAGCTCGTGACCTTGATTTAAATGAGGTTTATTACGGATTATCCTTACAGGTCCTAACGTATTTAGATGTTGCAATGGAAAATAGTTCATACTGGCTATCAGGTGAAGCAGAGCCAGCAGGGGTACTGTATGTCCATGTCCATAATCCGATGCTGAAGCTGGATAAAGATTTGACGGACAGTGAAATAGAAGAGGATCGTTTAAAGCAGTATAAAATGAAAGGTTTGCTATCTGAAAATGCTGAAGCGATTTTATCGATGGACGAGCAATTGGAAGAAAGTAGCGGACATTCAAAAATCATTCCTGTCTATATGAAAAAAGATGGGACACCGTCTGAGTCACAATCGCGTATAGTTCCTGTCAATGATATGAAAAAGTTGCAGCATTTTGTTCGTCGTAAACATCAGGAGGCAGGGAATGGTATCTTATCTGGTGATACGGCCATTAGCCCCTATAAATTAAAAGCCAAAACGGCATGTGATTATTGTCAATTTGCTGCGGTTTGCCAATTTGATCCATCAGATGGTAAACAAAACTATCGTCAATTAATGCAAGCAAAGCCGAATGATATTGTCGATAAAATTCGGAAGGAGATAGAATAGCATGGTACAAACAATTCCTGTTAAGCCAGTAGATGTCACATGGACAGACGATCAGTGGAAGGCCATTTATGCTAGCGGTCAAGATACACTCGTTTCGGCTGCAGCAGGGTCGGGGAAAACAGCGGTTCTGATCAATCGTATGATTGAAAAAGTCATTGCTACTGAAAACCCGATCAATGTAGATGAACTATTGGTAGTGACCTTTACAAATGCCTCAGCCGCTGAAATGCGCCATCGTATGTCTGAGGCATTAGAAAAGGCGATAGCAGAAAATCCAACATCTAATCATTTAAGACGGCAGCTAAGTCTTGTTAATAAAGCACAAATTTCTACGCTACATTCATTCTGTTTAGCAATTGTGAAGCAATATGCCTACTTACTTGATATAGACCCAGGCTTCCGTATTGCCAATGAAGCAGAAATCGCATTATTGCGAGATGATGTTTTAGCAGAAGTTTTAGAAGATGCCTACGATGCTGAGGATGAGGCTCACGTACAAGCTATCTATCGTCTTGTCGATAGCTTTACCTCAGATCGTGATGATCAAGCCATCGAAACGCTGATTAGTAAACTTTATGATACGTCTCGTGTCCATGCAGAGCCTCAAAAATGGCTTTGGAGCCTGCCGAAAGCATATGAATTAGCTGAGGAAGTGACAATCGATGATTTAGAGCTATCTCAATACGTCAAATTAACCGTACGTCATAGCCTGGAAGAGGCGTTTATGCTAATTTCTGAAATGCGCACAATTACATTACAACCAGATGGACCTGCACCCTATGCAGAAACGGCAGAGGTAGATTTTGCTATGATTCAGGAAGGGATACGCATTAGTCAAAGTGGGACATGGCAGGAGCTATTTGATTATTTTGCAACGGTTAAATGGTCTACCTTAAAGCGGGTATCGAAGGATGCACTAGTTAATGTAGAGCTACAGGAGCTTGCGAAGAAAAAACGAGAAGCAGCCAAAAAAATGATGAATAAAATCAAGGAGACGTATTTTGTTCGTACGCCTGCACGGCTACTTGAGGAAATAAGGTTAATGGCACCGACCATTGCTACGCTAGTGGAATTGACCACTACATTTAGTGAACAATTTCGACTAGCCAAGTTAGAACGGGGAATCATTGACTTTTCAGATTTAGAGCATTATGCACTTCAAATTTTAACGGTAGAGATAGATGGTGCACTTCATCCATCACCGGTTGCACTAGATATGAAAAAGCGTTTTAAAGAAGTACTTGTGGATGAATATCAAGATACCAATATGCTACAGGAAACCATCTTACAGCTTGTCAAAACGGGTGAAGAACAAGACGGCAACCTTTTTATGGTTGGGGATGTTAAACAAAGTATATACCGTTTCCGATTAGCTGAGCCAAAGCTTTTTATGAGAAAATATAGTGAATACTTGGAGTCACCTGATGTAACGGGGATGCGAATTGATTTAAACGCTAACTTCCGAAGTCGAAAAGAAGTATTAAATGCTACAAATTATGTTTTTGCACAAATTATGGGTGAGCGTGTCGGTGAGATTTCGTATGATGACAATGCGTCACTAAAGCCTGCTGCGCCCTATGATGATAAAGAAATACCTGTTGAGCTGGTCGTACTGCATCCACCACAGGAAGAGGAAACACCAGAAGAACTGGAAGAACTAAGCAATGAGGCAACGGAGCTAGAGGAATTAAAAAAATCACAATACGAGGCACGATTTATTATCGATCGTATTCGTCAAATGATGGAAGATGGAACAACCGTATACGATACGAAAACAAAAACAGAGCGACCATTAAAGTATAGTGATATTGTGATTTTAATGCGCTCGATGACATGGTCAACAGACTTAGTAGAGGAATTTAAGCTGGCAGGGATTCCACTCTATGCAGAATCATCTAAAGGCTATTTTGACGCACTCGAAGTAATGATTATGTTAAATGTCCTGAAGGTAGTCGATAATCCCTATCAGGATATCCCCTTAGCCTCTGTACTGCGCGCACCGTTTGTTGGTTTAACGGAAAATGAGCTGGCGAAAATTCGATTAGCCGATCAAAAGGTACCTTTTTATGATGCTTTACGACAATTTATTCGTAGTGAAGGACATGGTGTGCAAACCACTACATTTGAGAAGTTGCAACGCTTTATGCTAGCCTTTGAAAATTGGCGTGATTTAGCACGTCGTGGATCATTATCAGATTTAATTTGGAAAATTTATTTAGATACACATTATTATGAAATGGTTGGGGCAATGCCGAATGGCAAACAGCGTCAAGCAAATCTACGCGTATTACATGATCGTGCATTAATGTATGAAAAAACAGCATTTCGAGGGCTATTCCGTTTTTTACGCTTTATTGATCGTATGCGTACGCGTGGCGATGATTTAGGTACGGCCAAATCAATTGGCGAAAAGGATGATGTAGTACGTCTGGTGACAATACACTCTTCCAAGGGGTTAGAATATCCAGTCGTCTTTGTGGCAGGAATGGGACGTCCGTTTAATAAAATGGATTTTCATCAACCCTATTTGTTTGATCAAGATTTTGGACTAGCTGTTAAGGCCATTGATCCCGAAAATCGTATCACCTATACATCGTTACCGTTTTTAGCATTGAAGGAGAAAAAAGAACTGGAGATGCGTGCAGAAGAAATGCGTGTCTTATATGTTTCGATGACTCGTGCGAAGGAGCGTTTGATTTTAGTAGGCTCAGTGAAGAACTGGGAGAAAACACGCGACAACTGGCAGGACGCACAAAGTTTACCAATGGATGCACCGCTTCAAGAATATTTACGTGCAAGAGCTAACAGCTATTTGGACTGGGTTGGCCCAGCAGTAGCAAGACATGCAGATTTTGCAGTAGTAGCAAGCACATCTTATAAAGAAGTGGAGGATCAATCACATTGGTGGGTTCAAGCCATCGATACAAAGCATTATTCATATGAGATAGAGGCGATGGGCGATGAAGTACAGCAAGTGCTTGCGATGCAAGAGGATGAGGACTTGCTGGCTGAAATCACTACCCGCTTTCAAGCGCAGTATGTCTATCAAAAATCTACAAGAAAGCGCTCCAAAACATCTGTTAGTGAAATAAAGCGATTAGAAAATTTACAGCGCCAGGAGGAACCTGAATTTTATTTTGCCTCTCCTATCAAGCAAAAGGCCTCGTCCATTGCACCTCGACCCGCTTTTTTACAGGAGCAACAGCTAACTGGTGCTGAAATTGGTACAGCTGTGCACACAGTGATGCAGCATGTTCCTCAATATGGCTTTAGTCATATCGATGCTGTAAGGGACTTTGTGGAGGATTTAGTGGCAAGACAGCTTTTAACAGAGGCGGAGGGCAAAGTAGTTCCGCAAGCGAAAATTTATCGTTTTTTTGAGACAGAAATAGGGCAACGCTTTCAACGCGCGAGGCAGATACGTAGAGAAATGCCGTTTACAATTAGTAGAATCGATGAAGATGGTGATGCTCAAATTGTGCAAGGGATCATTGACTGCCTATTTGAGGATGAATACGGTAATTGGGTCTTGTTGGATTATAAAACGGATCGTATACAATCTCATTTTGCGCAGGAGCCAGCCTTGTCAAAGGAAATACTAGGTCGTTATGCCGTACAGCTTCGTGTTTATAGCGAAGCCATTGAATCCATCTTACACATCAAGGTGAACGATAAAGTATTATTTTTATTCGATAATGAACAGATCATACACGCATAAAGAACTTGTTACGGGCAAAGTGGGGCAAAGTTTTTTCTTGCCCTGCTTTCACCATAGCTGTTAGTCAAGAGGAGGCTATTTTGTGGAGTTAAAACCAACAATGTTGCAGGAACGAATAGCAACATTAGATATTTTACGAGGTATTAGTTTAGTAGGTATCTTATTAGTAAATATGTATACCTTTTATTTGCCAATGCCGCATATTGATTTGGCATCATGGTTTACAACCCCATCAGATATTGTTTGGCAGAAAAATATAGATATTTATGTGCAAGGCAGCTTTTACCCGCTTTTTGCCATGCTATTTGGTTATGGGCTAGCCATGCAGTGGCAAAAGGCTCAAAGTCGTCAACAAAACTTTTATACGCTGGGGCTTCGTAGACTGTCCATCCTGTTTGCTTTTGGTTTTATCCATGCTGTGCTAATTTGGTGGGGCGACATATTAATGATGTATGCATTTTGTGGCGTTTTCTTAGTGCTTTTACTACGATTGAGTCCCATCTGGTTATTAGCGAGTGCTTTGATTATTAATGGCTTGATGCAAGCTTTTATGCTCTTTGTAGTAGGGATTGTAAATTTTAATACAAAAGTAGATGATTACTTAGATATCGTTTCAGTAGAGAAGGCCATCACGGCTTATGGGACAGGAAACTGGGTAGATGCCTTTTTGCAACGCTTAACAGATTTATCAACGCAGGCAGGCATCGAGATGTGGTTTGTCGCACTGTTCACGATTTTACCGTATATGTTAATAGGGGCCGCTGCCTCTAAATGGCATTTAGTAGAACGGGCTAAAGAATTGAAGTGGCTCTGGCTGACGTTTGCAATTGCTGGATTGGTCATCGGTATTGGTATAAAAAGCTTATCTATTATGTTTACAAGAACATATTTACTAGATTATTTAAAGGTATACATAGGGGGCCCAGTTCTATCGGTGGGCTATATTGGGGTCATTGTGTTACTTTGCTTAGTGCCAATAATGCCAAAACTACTTAGTCCTTTTGCTAAAATCGGACGCATGTCATTAACGATGTATATTCTTCAATCTATTATAGGTACTTGTTTATTCTACCAATTTGGCTTTGGCTGGTATGGTAAAGTAAGTGTAGAAACAGGGGTATTAATTGCTGTCGGCATTATTGTTGTGCAAATGATCATAGCAGAAATCTGGTTATCTAAGTGGAAACAAGGACCGTTAGAAACAATATGGCGTAAATTAACATATAAGCAAAAAGTAGAAGTGCGTTAATATATTCCTCTTCACATGCATATTTTATGAAGATATAACAACTTATAAAAATGTTGCCGCAAAAATGAGGTAATTTCTATCATATTGTTGTATTATGTAGAAAAAAGAAGGAGCTCTTTCAATCATGAAAATTTTATCATTCAAATTAGGTGGACATGTAAGCTTTGGACCAAAAGTAAAAAAAGAAGAAGCGGTATGGGATGTACTCGCTATTCAAAGTGAACTTCAAGTTCTCCCTTCTTTTTCAAGTTCAATCGTGGATGGCATTGCTTTAGGCTTTGATTTTGTGGAACAGATTCGTAAATTAGTAGAAGCAGCAGAAAAATCAGATAATGCTAATAGTTTTAAACGTGAATTTACAGAGATCGAATGGCTTTCACCAATTCCACGTACACCTAAAAATATTATGTGTATTGGTAAAAACTATGATGAACATGCAAAGGAAATGGGTGCAGAGGCAGCACCAACGGATTTAATGGTATTCACAAAATCACCAACTGCAATTGCTGCAGATGGACAAACAATTTCCATACATGCAGATCTTTCTTCAAAAATGGATTATGAAGGTGAGCTAGCTATCGTTATTGGTAAACGAGGCAAAAACATTCCTAAAAACTTAGCGTTTGATTATGTATTTGGTTATACTATTGCCAATGATGTAACAGCTCGTGATTTACAAGAGAAACATAAACAATTCTTCTTGGGTAAAAGCTTGGACGGTACTTGCCCTCTTGGACCATACCTTGTGACAAAGGATGAGATCCCAAATCCACAAGACTTAACAGTAGTGACAAAGGTCAATGATGAAGTACGTCAAAATGGCTCTACGAAAGATATGATGTTCTCTGTTGAAACGTTAGTATCCATCCTATCTCAGCATGTAACATTAGAGCCAGGAGATGTGATTTTAACAGGTACGCCAGCTGGTGTTGGCAAAGGGATGAACCCGCCACAATTCTTAAAAGCTGGAGATACAGTAAAAGTGTCTATTCAAGGAATTGGTACTTTAGTCAACCATTTTGAATAATGATGATATCAATCCGCGTGAGTCTATACTCCGCGGATTTTTTACTGCTTTAAGGCATAGTAACAGATGTAAAAACTATGAAATGCAAGGATTCCAAGTTTTAAATGATGTAAATTATGTGAACACTATTGTAATATTTGAAACCCTTTCCATCGCATGGTAGGATAGAGTTTGATAGAAAAAGAATGAGGGGGACAAACATGAGTTTTTTAACTAGCCAAACGCATTTGCATATTACTACGTGGGTAGTAGGTATTGTCATCTTTTTAATTGCGGCACTAATGGGCAAGCAATCAAAAGGCTTACATATGACATTACGTCTGTTTTATGTACTAATAATCATCACAGGTGGGGCATTATTTATCGAGGCAATGGACTATGGTAAAGGTATGCTTTACGGATTTAAGTTCTTAGGTGGCATACTTGTAATTGGCATGATGGAAATGGTATTAGTACGTCAAAAGAAAAATAAACCAACAGCTATGTTTTGGATTTTATTTGCAGTATTCCTATTAATCACTTTGTTCCTAGGATTTAAACTGCCAATGGGTCAAGATTTCTTAGCATAATGATTTAAAAGTCGTGAAGTAGTTGCTTCACGGCTTTTATTTTGTAAACGAAAACGGAAGACGGAATTGACACCTTTTTGTCGTAATTCATTTCGCTTTTACGCAAAATCTTTGGAAAAGATAGCGACGTGACAGAGTTATTTGGTAAAATGACGTTGATTGGTTTGAAAGAGAGGGAATAACAGTGAAATTTAAGAAGTGGATAAGTGCGACGGCTGCATCACTTTTATTAGCAACTTCATTAGTAAGTACTATACCAGTAGCACATGCGGATGAATCAGCGACTAGAACAATAGCAGAAGAAAGCATCTATGATTTAATCGTTGACCGTTTCTTTAATGGCTCGGGCACAAACGATTTTGATACAAATACGCAGGACCCTTCGAAATTTGCGGGGGGCGATTTTACAGGTTTACAGGATAAACTGAAATTTATCGGTGAGATGGGCTATACAATTGTTTCCATTGGGCCTATTTTTTCTACAGAGAAGTATGATGGATCAATGCCCACAAGCTATACTACAATAGAACGTCATTTTGGAACAACGGAAGAATTCCAAAGTACTGTAGAGGCCTACAAAGCTAAAAATATGTCCATTATGGTGGATTTTCCACTTACAAATGTGAGTCCAAATCATGAGTGGGCAAAGGATGCATCGAAAGCGGATTGGATTGCATCTACCAATAATGGACAAGTACAGTGGGATTTATCGAATAAGGATGTGCAAGAAGCACTTATTCAAGCAGTAACTGAATTTGTTTCTACATATGACATCGGTGGTATTCGTTTAACAAATATCGCAGGGGCTGATACAGCGTTTATCAATGCAGTAATAGCTGCATTAAAAGAGACAAAAACATCACTTTATGTGATAGCAAATGAAGAAAGCGATGCTGACTTTGATGCAACTTTCTCACCTGTAACGGCAGATATCTATCGTAATATATTTAAAAACGTGGATATGGATTCTTCTAAATTAATGGAACCCTTCGCAGGAGAAAAACCGACACAAATTATGGTGGATTCACTTGAAACTCATCGTTTTACATTTGACTCTGCTAATGAAAATATGTTCCCACCTACCCGCTTAAAAATGGCGATGGGTGCTTTATTTATGCTACCAGGAATTCCTGTCGTACAATACGGGACAGAAATTGCTATGAATGGGGAAGCAAAACCAGATACACACCAGCTTTATAACTTTAAAACAGACGAAGAACTGATTGATTATATTAAAAATGTTCAATCTTTACGTAATCAATCAGCTACTTTACGTAATGGCGATTTTGAAGTCATTACAAATGAAAATGGCCTTCTTGTCTTTACACGTTCTTCTGACGAAGAAAAGTGGGTAATCATGGTTAATAATACTGGTAAAACACAACGCGTCGACTTAACACCTGAACAACTTGGTGAAGGGAAAATGCTGAACGGTATTTTACATGAGGAAAAAGTTCGCTTAAATGAAAAAGAAGTCTATCCTGTTATTTTAGACAGAGAAATGGTTGAAATTTATCAAGTTCGCAATGATGAAGGCTTAAACACTCCTTATATGGTGGCTCTTGGCTTAGTATGGGTGATCTTTATTGGCTTTGTTGTCATCATCATTAAACGAGGGAAAGTTCGTCGTCAGGAGCAAGACGTCCAATAATAATAACACGACAAAAAAGCATGCCAGGAACCATCCTAGCATGCTTTTTATTAGCCTTCAAAGCTTTTATTTGTGAAGAAAATTGCAATAGTCCCAGGTCCGACATGTGAGCCGATCGCGGAACCTATCATGGTAATTTGCACAGCTTGAGGTGAAAAACGCTCCTGAATAGAGGCTTTTGCTTCATTCGCAAAGGCAGCGTCGTCACTATGGCTAATACCTACGATTTTATTTGTAAAGCTGCCACCACGCTCCTGCATTAAATCTAACATACGATTAAGTGCTTTTTTTCGACCGCGTGACTTTTCAATCGGTACAAGTTTGCCATCTTCTACATTTAAAATAGGCTTAATACTAAGAAGGCCACCTAAAAATGCACTAGCTTTTGATACACGACCACCTTTTGCAAGGTAATCTAAGTCTTCTACTGTAAATAAATGCTCGACCTGAGGTGCAAGGGTATTTATTTTAGAGGCCATGTCTTCTAAGGATACTCCTATATTTCGCAGTCGTACAGCTTCTTCCACGACAAGGCCATGTCCTAGTGATGCGCATTTAGAGTCGATAATGACTAGTTTTAAGGAAGGATACTGCTCAAGTACCTGATTGCGAATCATTTGAGCGGTACTATATGTGCCTGATAATTCTGATGAAAAAGCGATATAAATACCTTCTTCATCATTTTTGGCTAGCTCCTCAAAATGCTTCAAAAAGAGCTCAGGTGACACTTGTGATGTTTTTGGCTGAGCACCTTGGCGTATTGCATCATAGATCTCTTTGGAATCAATTGAAATCACATCTTCATATTCTTTGTTGTTCAATTGCACTCGTAAAGGGAGTAGCACGACATCTTTTTCTTCATAGTAAGATTTTGGTAGATCACATCCACTATCCGTAAAAATCTTCATTCTCTTGTCCCCCTAATTTCAACTTACTTTTAAAGCTTTTTAACTTTATTCAGTAGATACTCACTTTAGATAAATGGAAGGGGTACCACTGAATAAAGTTAAACTGGTAAAAATGGAATGTTAACTTGAACTTACTACTTAACTATGATAATTTCAAGCGTTCAATGAGTATTTTTGCAATTCCATCATCATTATTCGTTGTCGTAATTTCATTGGCAATGTTTTTAAGACTTGAAATACCGTTCCCCATCGCTACACCAAGTCCAGCATATTCGATCATTTCTAAATCATTGTCTTCATCACCAAATGCGATGATGCGCTCACGAGGAATACCTAAATCTTTTGCGACATGTGCAATACCCACAGCTTTATTTAAGCCGCGACGCACAATTTCAATAATATGAAGTGGCGCGCCCCAGCGACGATGCTCGATGACTTCAGCATGCACTGCCTGTAAATGATCACGTATAATAACCGAATTGGCTTCATTTGCCTGAATCAGCAAACTTGTAGGATTTTCCAAGAGGTGTGTGTATAAATCGCCAAGTGTAATTTTTGGGTTACCCATATTAAAGATATTTAAGATACGATCGTCCTCTGTGTGAACATAAACTTCATCTTTTACCTCAGCGATAATATTTTCGTATTCATAACTGTTAATAGAATCAACGACATCATGTACGACACTTAAATCAATTGGTGTGTGCATATGTTGCCAAGAGACATTTTTAGGATGATGCACATATGCGCCATTAAAATTAACAATGGGTGTAGTGAGCCCAAGTTCTTGATAATAAATAGTACTTGCTCGGTAAGGACGTCCTGTCGCAATCATCACTTGATGCCCTTGTTCCTTAGCCTGCAATAATGTTTTTTTCGTTTTTGCAGAAATTTGCTGTTGATCTGTTAATAAAGTTCCATCTAAGTCTAATACGATTAAATGCGGTTTCATAGCTCGTTGCCCCTTTCCTATAGTTTGAATAGTATCTCTTTGTCTTACATTCGTCAAAATTTTGTCACAGTGAAAAAAGTTTGCTAACATAAAGATGAGAGAATAGTTGGGAGTGACAATAATGTTTGTAGAAAAAGAAGTGTGGGGAAATATTCCTTTATTACATATACATACAGACAATATGAATGAAGAAACCCCGGTAGTCATTTTTTTGCATGGCTTTATGAGTGCAAAAGAACATAACTTACACTATGCATACCAATTGGTGCATAAAGGGGTGCGTGTCCTATTGCCAGATGCAAAATTTCATGGTGAGCGTAGCGAAGGCCTAACAGAAATGCAAATGAATTTAAATTTTTGGGACATTGTTTTAAATTCTATTCATGAAGTACAACAATTATATGATGTATTAAAGAATAAAAATTTATTAGCTAGTCATAAAATTGGCATAGGAGGCACTTCAATGGGTGGCATCGTGACATCAGGCTGTCTGAAACTTTATGATTGGATACAAACAGCTGCAATATGCATGGGTGCACCTGGTTTTATAAAATTGGGTGAATACCAATTGCAACAATTTGCTAAAAGCGGAGTTAACTGGCCGATGTCAGAGGAAGACGTTGAAAAAATTAATGAAGCCCTTGCTAAATATGATGTCAGTTTAACACCAGAAAAATTCGCGGGCCGCCCTGTATTCTTTTGGCATGGAGAATTAGATAAAACAGTTCCTTTTCATGAAACGTATAAATTTTATGAAACATTACGGGAATACTATGAAGCAAACCCTGAATATTTAAAGTTCATGGTTAACAAAAGGGCTGGACATGCAGTACCACGTGACGGGATGCTAGCAGCTACAGCATGGCTTGCACAGCATTTGGCATAACAGGGTGCATCTGCTATGATAAGGTTAACACTATGATGGAAGGAGAAATACGAATGGATCAGGATATGAAAGATAGCATGTTAGGTGCTTTAGAAAACGTAATTGATCCTGAGCTTGGCATTGATATTGTCAACTTAGGTTTAGTATATGATGTGGAATTAGATGATGAAGGTGTTGCAACTGTTACGATGACACTAACATCTATGGGCTGCCCACTTGGTCCAGTCATTGTGGATCAAGTGAATACGGCGTTAGGTGAACTTCCAGAAGTGAAAAGTACAAATGTTAATATTGTATGGAATCCACCTTGGTCGAAAGATAAAATGTCACGCTATGCCAAAATGGCATTGGGCGTACGTTAAAATGGCTTATTTAAAACCCTGCTTATTGAAAAATAAGCAGGGTTTTTGCTTGTAACGAAACTAATCGATACGGCATATTTGTAATGGACAATTTTCACAGGCAATTTCATTTTTTAAAAATTGTAAATCATGAATGGTAATAAATCCTTTATCAAAAGTGATAATCTCATGTTTTTTTAAATCATTCAGCATACGATTAATCATTTCCCGACTTGTCGCACACAGATTTGCAATTTCTGTATTTGTTAGCTGAAAATCAATAAAAATCGAGTCATTTTCTACAGGTTTACCATACGTATTGGACAGCCGAATGAGCGTTGAAAATAGAGCACCTTTTTTACCGTTTAACACTAAATCGCGCAAACGACTCTGATGCTTTAAGTTTTCTGTTTGTAGCCACTTCATGTATTCCACCATAACTGTCGGCTGCTCTTCTAGTAAATGCTCCAAAGATTTACGACTCAAAACATACAACGTAGAGGGTTCTAAAACTTTGGCAGTCATTGAATTATAGACGAGATTACAAAATAACGAACCTTCTCCTATTATGCTGTCAGGGCCACAAATACGAATGGTTAATTCCTTACCCGTCTCGGATTCTTGGCTAATCGAAATAACACCTGATTGGATGTAATAAATTTCTTTTGCCCGTTCACCCTCTAGAAAAATTTTATTTCCTTTATTCACTTTGATAAAAACACCGTGGTTTTGAAAAAGTTCTTTAATTTTTTCAAACATATTATCCATTAAAACCATATCTCCAACACATCGCTTTCTTTTTGTAATAAATGGCGATTATTACAAAAGGATAGTGGATTTCGATACTAAAACATAGAAACATACCATTATTATAACGTAAACTTCCATAATAAGTGAAAAAATTTTAGGACGATTTCTTTGCTAAGCATTGTCGAGTGATGTAAAATAAAGTTAGTCAAAAAAGGTCAAACTTTTTTAATGAATAAGAATGGGTATATAAATAATGAGAAATATGAAAAAAAGGAGTGCTAGCTATGCAATTTCAACAAACAGACAATAAAAAACCATTAGAACAATTTGGGCGCAATTTAATTGAAGAAGTAAAAAACGGCAAGATGGATCCTGTTATCGGGCGTGATGAAGAAATTCGAAATGTAATTCGTATTCTAACACGTAAAACGAAAAATAATCCTGTATTAATCGGTGAACCAGGAGTTGGTAAAACGGCAATTGTGGAAGGTTTAGCACAGCGTATTGTTAAAGGTGATGTACCAGAAGGCTTGAAAGAATGTGTGCTATATGAACTGGATATGAGTGCGTTAATCGCTGGTGCAAGTTATCGTGGACAATTTGAAGAACGCTTAAAAGGTGTGCTAAAAGAAGTAAAAGAATCAGAAGGACAAATCATTCTATTTATTGATGAAATTCATACGATCGTAGGTGCAGGAAAAACAGATGGCGCTATGGATGCAGGAAATATGCTAAAACCTATGCTAGCACGTGGTGAATTACACTGTATTGGTGCTACTACCTTAGACGAATATCGTATGTACATTGAAAAGGATCCTGCCTTAGAACGTCGATTCCAGCAAGTACTAGTGCGTGAGCCATCTATAGAGGATACGGTATCCATTTTACGTGGTTTAAAGGAACGCTTTGAATTACATCACGCAGTACGTATTCATGACAGAGCAATTGTTGCGGCAGCAGAACTATCCAATCGCTATATTACAGAACGATTTTTACCTGATAAGGCCATTGATTTAATTGATGAGGCTTGTGCAATGATTCGTACAGAAATTGATTCAATGCCACAGGAATTAGACGCAGTCACACGTCGTATTATGCAGCTTGAAATTGAGGAACAGGCATTGCGTAAGGAAAAGGACGAGGCAAGTAAAAAACGTCTGGAGCAATTACGCGAAGAATTAACAAAGTTAAAAGAGTCATCTAAGGGCATGCGACAACAATGGGAAGCAGAAAAAGAAAAACTACACGATATTCAGAAAAAACGTGAAACATTGGATAAATATCGTCGTGATCTAGATGAGGCAGAAAGTAAATATGATTTAAATAAAGCTGCTGAATTACGTCATGGTAAAATTCCGACACTTGAAAAAGACATTCAGGTACTTGAAAAGGAATTAGAGAACGGTGCAGAATCTCGTATTTTACGTGAAGAGGTAACAGCAGATGAAATCGCAGCAATTGTTTCACGTTGGACAGGAATCCCTGTAACAAAATTAGTAGAGGGTGAGCGTGAAAAATTATTACGTTTAAAGGATACATTACATGAACGTGTGGTTGGACAAGATACAGCAGTTCAATTAGTGACAGAAGCGGTATGGCGTGCACGTGCAGGTATCAAAGATCCACACCGACCTATTGGTAGCTTTTTATTTTTAGGTCCAACTGGTGTAGGTAAAACAGAACTTGCCAAGGCACTTGCTGCACAGTTATTTGATTCAGAAGATCACTTTATTCGGATTGATATGAGTGAATACATGGAGAAACATAGTGTGTCTCGACTTGTTGGGGCTCCTCCAGGCTATGTGGGCTATGAGGAAGGTGGACAACTAACGGAAGCAGTTCGCCGAAATCCTTATTCTGTGGTGCTACTAGACGAGATTGAAAAAGCTCATCCTGATGTGGCGAACATTTTATTGCAAATTTTAGATGATGGGCGCATTACAGATAGTCAGGGACGAATGGTGAATTTTACAAATACAGTAGTCATTTTAACTTCGAATATCGGATCAAGTTATTTAATGGAGGCAAAGGAAAATGATGCGGCTGTGGAGGACTTAGTCATGTCAGCCCTACGACAACATTTTAAACCTGAGCTATTAAACAGAATGGATGATATCATCTTCTTCCATGCATTATCTACTAAACATTTTACTGCGATTGCCTGGAAGTATGTGGAGCAATTGATTAAACGTGTCGCAGAGCAAGAAATTACTTTATCTGTGGAGCAAGAAGTCATTGATTGGGTAGTAGAGCAAGGTGCAGATGCCCAATTTGGAGCAAGACCACTAAAACGCTTTGTACAGCGACATATCGAAACAGCCGTTGCTAAAGAACTATTACGCGGAGAAGTTTTACCGGGGGAGACGTTGCATGTGAAAATGCATGAGGGTCAATGTGTTGTGGAAAAATAACAGAAAAAACCTGTTCGGCATGAAGCTGAACAGGTTTTTTCTAGCTGAATTAATGATGGTCTGCAGCTTCTGGTGTAGGGTCGTTTGGAATGATTGCTCCAATAATAAAGATAAGGATGGAGAATACAACAGAAACGATTGCCCCAGTTTTGAAATCAAATGGTACACCAAGTACAGAGCTGACTACGTAGTTTAACATAGAAACTAGTAGGAATGACCATATGAACGTTACGATATATTGCATTAATTTCACCTCAACCGAACTTTTTTCATCATAAGGTTTTACTCATATTCATTATCATATCATAACATAAATCAAAAAAAAATGAACCATTTATGTGAAACATGGCGATTTTGTCACAACAAATATGAGATTTAGTATTTTATGTTTAGTAATGTAAAGTATTTAGGAACAGCTCTGAAATAGGGGAATGCGCTCCTAAGCGGGTGAAAAGTGCTCCAAAAGGGAAGAACACCGCTCATACATGATGCAAGGTGCTTTGAAAAATAATGAACAAGCTCAACAAAGTACGATAGATAAAGCTCTAAACAGAATAACCTCATTCCATAAAATTCTTCACTTCTATATTCAAAGAACACTACCCTCAGCCGCATAAATTTTAAATCATCTTGCGTCATTCCTTTTATATGCGTTATAATTATGACCAGTTACTAATAATTGATAGTAAGAAAGCTGAGGGGTTGCTATATGAACGCTGGTATTATAGGAATAGGCAAATATGTTCCTGAGAAGGTCGTTACAAATTTTGATTTGGAAAAAATCATGGATACTTCTGATGAATGGATTCGTACTCGAACAGGCATTGAAGAACGTCATTTTGCGGCAGATGATCAGGAAACTTCAGATTTGGCAGTAGCTGCTGCAAAAGAAGCTATTGCAAATGCGGGTATTACGCCTGAGGAAATTGGTTTAATTCTTGTAGCAACTGTCACACAGGATCAAACTTTTCCAAGTGTAGCTTGTATGATTCAGGAACAAATCGGAGCAGTAAATGCTGCAGCAATGGATCAAGCAGCAGCATGTGCAGGATTTATATATAGTTTAGTGACAGCAAAGCACTTTGTTGAGGCAAATGCTTATAAATATGTCTTAGTAGTAGGTGTTGAAAAGCTGTCTAAAGTCGTTGATTGGGAAGATCGCAATACAGCTGTATTATTTGGCGATGGTGCCAGTGCAGCTATCATTGGGCAAGTCTCTGAAGGTAGAGGTATTCTATCCTTTGAACTTGGTGCAGATGGTACAGGCGGAAAGAATCTTTATTTAACGAAGCAAGATACAATTGCGATGAATGGTCGTGAAGTGTTTAAATTTGCTGTTCGACAAATGGGTGAATCGGCTGTTAATGTATTAGAGAAAGCGGGATTAACAAAAGAAGACGTTGATTTCCTAGTGCCACATCAGGCAAATATACGTATTATGGAATCTGCACGTGAGCGTTTAGAGCTACCACCAGAAAAAATGTCAAAAACGATTCATAAATACGGAAATACTTCAGCAGCATCTATTGGTATTTCCTTGGTAGATGAGCTCGAAGCAGGTAAGATTAAAGAGGATGATTTATTAGTCCTTGTAGGTTTTGGTGGCGGCTTAACATGGGGTGCCGTAGCCATGAGATGGGGAAAATAAGTAGGAAAAATGCTTGAGGGGAGTAAGACAATGAGTAAAAGACGAGTAGTAATTACAGGAATTGGCGCAGTTACACCACTAGGAAATAGCATCGAAGAAACATGGGCAAACATTAAAGCTGGTAAATCTGGCATTGGTGAGCTGACACGTTTAAATAAAGATCTTTTTGCCGCAAAAATCGCAGCAGAAGTAAAGGACTTTGATATTGAAAAATACATTGATCGTAAAGAAGCACGTAAAATGGATCGCTTCACACAATACGCATTAGCGGCTTCTATTATGGCAATGGAAGATGCACAGCTAACAATTGATGAAGAGCTAGCTCCACGTGCAGGTGTATGGATTGGTTCTGGTATCGGTGGGATGGAAACATATGAACAACAATTTTTAACATTCCAAGAGCGTGGCGCAAGACGTGTTAGTCCTTTCTTTATCCCAATGATGATTCCTGATATGGCATCGGGCCAAGTCTCTATTCACTTTGGTGCAAAGGGGATAAATTCTTGTTCTGTAACGGCATGTGCTTCAGGCACAAACTCTATTGGTGATGCCTTTAAAGTAATTGAGCGTGGAGATGCTGATGTTATGATTTCTGGTGGTGCTGAATCACCAATCGTAACAATGGCGGTTGCAGGTTTTTGTGCCAATACAGCACTATCATTAAATCAAGATCCACAAGCAGCATGTCGCCCATTCGATAAAAACCGAGATGGCTTTATTATCGGAGAAGGAGCGGGTATTGTCATTTTAGAAGAATATGAACATGCAAAAGCTCGTGGTGCCAAAATCTATGCTGAAGTTTTAGGTTATGGTGCAACTGGGGATGCGCATCACATTACGGCTCCAGCTCCAGAGGGTGAAGGTGCAGCACGTGCGATGACGCAAGCATTAACAGATGGTGGCGTAGAGCCATCACAAGTTGATTATATTAATGCCCATGGTACAAGTACGCCATATAACGATTTATTCGAAACACAAGCTGTGAAAACTGCTTTTGGTGATCATGCTTATAACCTTGCAATGAGCTCAACAAAATCTATGACGGGTCACTTATTAGGAGCAGCAGGTGGTGTGGAAGCTATTTTCACAGCATTAGCCCTTAAAGAAGGGATTTTACCACCTACAATCAATTTAAAAGATCCTGATCCTGAATGTGATTTAGATTATGTTCCAAACGAAGCAAGAGAAGCAAATATTCAATATGCAATGAGTAATTCTCTTGGTTTTGGTGGTCATAATGCAAGTCTCCTATTCAAAAAATATGAAGCATAATAGATAAACATAAAAAAACGTCAGCCAAATTTAAATGGCTGACGTCTTTTTTTATAGTTTTGTGAATAAATGATAAGTAAGAAGAAATAGAAAGGATGCCATTACTATGTTTCGTCTCTTTTTATTTTTAGTAAGTTATGGCTTAATGATCCTCTCTGTAGGGAATCTCATATTGTATTTAAATTACCGCACACTAGGTTATTCATGGAAGGTTGTTTTCAAATTTATTTTTCAAACAACAGAATTTTATATGGCGGTAGGAGCCTGTATCATCATCTGCGCAGTTGTGCTTGATTTGGGTTTTGATCGATCCTCAGACAAGCCGTAAGTTTAGCGACGTGCGCGACCAAGACCCATAGCATCTTCCATACGTTTTAATGTAGCACTAGCAATCGCATTCGCCTTTTCAGCACCTTCATCTAGAATGACATCTAATTCTGATGATTCTACTAGATGATAGAATTTCTCTTGAATAGGTGTTAGGTGTTCAATTACTGCTGTTGCTACACCCTGCTTGAATCCACCATAACCAATTCCCTCATATTTTTTGACTAAATCTTCAACGGCTACCCCTGAAATAGCTGATTCGATTGTCAATAAATTTGAAACACCTGGTTTATTTTCCACATCAAATGCAACGATGCCGTCAGAGTCAGTTACAGCTGATTTAATTTTTTTCTCAATGTCTTTCGCAGTATCTAATAAGCGAATTGTCGCTTTCGTATTTGGATCTGATTTACTCATTTTCTTTGTTGGCTCTTGTAAGGATTTAATGCGTGCGCCAGCTTTAGGTAATTGAATTTCAGGAATTGTTAAAACATCGCCAAAGCGTTTGTTAAAGCGTTCTGCAAGGTCACGAGTTAGCTCAATATGCTGCTTCTGATCATCGCCGACAGGGACAATATTTGTGTTATAAAGTAGAATGTCTGCAGCCATTAGCGGTGGATATGTTAAAAGAGCAGCAGATACGCTTTCCTTACCATGTGATTTATCTTTGAATTGTGTCATACGTTCTAGCTCACCGATAGACGCAACACATTGTAACATCCATCCTGCCTGAGCATGCGCTGGCACCTCTGATTGAATAAATAATGTCGATTTTTTAGGGTCAATGCCAGTAGCAATGTAGGTAGCAGCAAGCTTACGAATACTTTCTCGTAATTCTTTAGGATCTTGTGCAACAGTGATGGCATGTTGATCAACGATACAATAAATAGCGTTTCCTTCATCTTGTAGTGCCGGGAACTGCTTGAATGCTCCTAAATAGTTCCCTAATGTTACGATACCTGTAGGCTGTACGCCAGAAAAAATAGTTGTCATAAAAAATTCCTCCTCGAATTCAATTGCTGTAACTTATGTCACAGTGTTGTCTTCACCTTTCAACTTGGTAATGAAGACAAAAAAACATCATGCGTCCTCATTAGATTTTTTCTAATGAAGGGACGAATGATGTTTGAATCCGCGGTACCACCCAGCTTGCCTAAAAAGGCCACTCAGCTTCGTAACGTGAAGGGACGAGCTTTGCTAATAGCTTCAAGTAGCGTTCACAAAGCTAACTCGGAAGTCCATTCCACATGCATCCACGATCTGTTTACAGCAACCACAGACTCTCTATACGTGAATTAGCATATGTACTACTCTTCGTCAGCGTTTTTCTCAATTTAAATTGTTCAAATTGATTTGATTGCAAAGAATTATATTATAAAGATTCCTTTGTGTAAAGTCAGACTTTTGACGGTGTTTTTTTTCTAGAAAAAATTATATGCTTTTTTTGTTATGTAATTTTGTTATAAATTTATAATTTTTTATTAAAAAATTGTTTAGATGTACACGTGGGATTGACAATTTTCTCGATTATTTTTCTTAAATGAGAACAACTGAGATATCTGTTTAGATGTTTAAAATGCTTTAAAAATGGGAATGGTAGTAGTAGCACATAAGTTTGAAGAAAATACATCATATTTGAAAGCTGTATGAATAGACAGAATATTTATGGATAGGTTCAGATTTTTTTTATTGGAACTATATTCAAATACAGCTGAGTACTGTATAATGGTACTGTGTATTTTACATTACATTAATTCTAATTTAACACATTGGTTCTGGTTTATAGATAATGATTTTTAAATGAAAGGATGTGTCAGAATGATCGTAACCCTATTTACATCACCAAGTTGTACCTCTTGTCGTAAAGCAAAAGCTTGGTTAGAGGAGCACGAAATTCCATATACAGAACGTAATATATTTTCTGAACCGCTTAGCATAAGTGAAATAAAAAAAATTTTACGAATGACAGAAGATGGAACTGATGAAATCATTTCCACTCGTTCTAAAATATTCCAAAAATTAAATGTGGACGTTGAAAGCTTACCATTACAACGTTTATATGAATTAATTCAGGAATATCCTGGCTTACTACGTAGACCAATCATTTTAGATGAAAAACGTCTGCAGGTTGGCTACAATGAAGATGAAATTCGTCGTTTCTTACCTCGAAAAGTTCGAGCATATCAATTACAAGAAGCGCAACGAATGGTGAATTAAACCTTTCTATTCTGAATAATATATGTAATAGATGTTACAGATGTGGAATACATGTTGTGACATCTTTTTTTTATGTTTTACTTCTGTAAAACCTTCTATATGAAGTATAATAATTAATAGGGAAAAGTCATATATTTCCGTAAAAGTATGTTAAACTTGATTTAAGTTAAATAGTTTACTACAATTTCAATAATTCAAATATCTTCTGTGAAACGGTTTATATCCTTTTCATTTTATGACAGAACAGCATACAATAGAGTTAGAGACAACTGTGAACACAAAAATTCATGTTTACGGTTACTCGATGGTTTTACTGTAGTGTGGTCAAAGGTTGAAAAACAAATGCAGTATGAAGGTTAAAAACAAAGAATAAAAGCATACTAATGAAACAAACTGTTTTTCGACATATGACAGTGAAGGGAGATGAGGTCTAGTGGACATCGAACGTGTAAATGAAAATACACTCAAGCTCTTTATTACGTACAATGATATAGAGGATCGCGGCTATAGTCGTGAAGAAATTTGGTACAATCGAGCAAAAGGTGAACAACTTTTTTGGGATATGATTGATGAAGTAAACACGGAGGATTATTTTGATGTAGAGGGTCCGATTTGGATTCATATCAATGCATCTGAAGTAGGCTTAGAAATCATTGTCACACGTGCACATATTTTAAAAGACGGTGAAACATTAGATGGTCATTCGAATTTTGATGAACACAAAGATATGTTTGCACCATTCGATGAAGTTGGAGAGGATCTTCTTAGCCAACTAACTCAATTTGGTGACATGGATGAGTCAGAATTATTTATGGATACAGACATTTATGTTTATAAATTTAAAGATATTGATGAGTTAATCCCTGTCGCAAAACGAATGACAGACGAATTAGTGGATTCCTCATTATTCAAATATGAAAATTGGTACTATCTAGTTGTTGATTTCGGAAACGCAGATGAGGATTTAAATCGTCATGATAGAAATGCAGTTATCAAGGAATTTTTAACACCATCCAATTTTACAATTCATCGTCTAGAGGAGTACGGTGAAAAGATTATGGAATTCAATTGCTTTGAAACAGTTCGAAAATACTTTGCATAGGCAATGAAACACTAATTATTTTAGACTGTAGTGAAACTCGTAAATGAATCGAGTTTCGCTACAGTCCTTTTTTATGTTTTCAGCATCAAAGAGCTTGAATAAGAGCTCATTTTTAAAATTTCAAGAAAAAGGTGCTTTATTTTTGTTAGTGAAAATCCATTCTATTATAGTTGGCTAAAAAGGAGCTGATACTATGCTGATTGCCTATAACAATCAACAGCAACTATTTCTCCCATATCAATATACGAGGAAAGCTTTACAGCGATATAGGCGGCAAATGAAATTTTATTGCCCTCAATGTTTAGAACAAGTTCAATTGAAAATAGGTAACTATAATATTCCCCACTTTGCTCACTTCACAAAAAATCAATGTTCACAGCTGTTCGCAGAAGGTGAATCTAAAATACATTTACAAGGTAAAGTGCAATTATATGAGTGGCTCCAAAAGCATGGACATCAGGTGAAACTAGAACCATATTTAAAGGAGCTTTCTCAGCGCCCAGATTTGCTTGTTACACTCGATAAGGAGCAGTTTGCAGTTGAATTTCAATGTAGTACTATCTCTCATGAAAAATGGTACCAACGAACAATGGGCTATGAAAGAAACGATATACAAGCAATTTGGCTTTTTCAAACTCCGCAAGGCAAAGAAGCTGTCAACGGCATCAGAAAAATTAGAATCTCTCCACTCTTGCAAAAAGCGTTTATAACGACAACGGATTTACCATATTTATTGACGTACAACCCGGTGACAGCCCAGTTTGTTTATTGGACGAATCTTCTTCATGTTCATGGGCATACTTTCATAGGTAAAGTACAGAAAATTTCGGTCGATCTACAACATTTCCCTTTTTATAGACCTCAACGTATTACCCCAGAAGAATTTCAACGCTATTGGCAGCTCTATAAACAGACTTGTAGGCAATTTGCGCATAGTCGTCTTTTACATAGCAAGAAGGGGGCACAAGATCCATTTTTACGTAATTGCTATGAATTAAATCTTTCTCTTACTGCTCTGCCACCATACATTGGTATTCCAGTGAAAGAAGGAGCAGCTATCCCTTTGTTTACGAGCGAGTGGCAAATAATGCTGTTTTATTTTAGTAAACAATTAGGACGTCTTCCATTTGAATTAACAAAGGGGCAGATGGAAAATTTTTTATGTAAGCATCAGCTCGAAGTAACCGAACAAGCACTCAGGGCTATTCAAAATTATGGGTATCTTTTTAAGGGTATGCATCATGAGGATGGTTTACTAGATAATTGTGAGCAAGTCTATGTACATTTATTTGCAATTGCCACAATATACTGAGAAAATATGAGAGTAAAAGGAAAAAAGCACATATAAAGGGGGCTGGCATATATGGCTAGTAACAGTAATCAGGTTTTGGTTCGAAAAGAAGTACCAGAAGAATTAACATGGCGCTTAGAAGACATCTTTGCAACAGATACAGCTTGGGAAGAGGAATTGAAGGAGGTTGCAGAGCTTGCTAAACAAGCACCTAGCTATGCAGGTACTTTAAATAATGGGGCAGAGGCATTATTAGCAGCTTTACAGTATCATGATCATATATATGAACGTGCAATGAAGCTCTACACATACGCTCATATGCGCTATGATCAAGATACTACAAATAGCTTTTATCAAGATATGAACAGCCGTATTCAAACATTGGCAACGAGTATCTCAGCTGGCCTTTCCTATTTAACGCCAGAAATTCTGTCATTAAGTGAAGAAACGATTGAACGCTACTTAACAGAAAATCAAGACCTACAACTATATAAGCAATCTTTAAAAGAAATTACAATGGCACGTCCACATGTATTACCAGCCGAACAGGAGGCATTGCTAGCGCAAATGTCTGAGGTGACAGGTACAGCTTCGAATACATTCAGCATGTTAAACAATGCCGATATGGTATTCCCTCATGTGAAAAATGAAGAGGGAGAAGAAGTACAACTTACGCATGGTAATTATATTAAGTTTTTAGAGAGCAAGGATCGCTCTGTACGTGAAGGCGCATTTAAGGCTATGTACGAAACATACGGCAAGTTTAAAAATACGTTCTCGGCTACGCTAACTGGTAATGTAAAGAAGCATAATGTAAGTGCTCGAATTCGTCATTATGAATCTGCACGCCACGCTGCCATGTCTAATAACTTCATTCCTGAAAATGTCTATGATCAGCTGGTGGAAACAATTCATAAGCATTTACCAGCTATGCAACGTTATATTTCGTTGCGTAAGAAATTATTGGGTGTAGACGAATTGCATATGTGGGATTTATTTGCGCCACTAGTTAAAGAGGTGGAAATGAAGGTCTCTTATGATGAAGCGAAAGATATTTTAGTAAAGGCTTTAGCTCCATTAGGGGAGGAATATCAAAGCATCGTTCAAAATGGACTGGATAACCGCTGGGTCGATGTTTTAGAGAATAAAGGGAAGCGTAGTGGAGCCTATTCTTCAGGCGCCTATGGTACGAATCCGTATATTTTAATGAATTGGCAGGATAATGTGAACAATCTATTTACATTAGCACATGAATTTGGCCATAGTGTTCATAGTTATTATTCACGTAACAACCAGCCTTTTGTTTATGGAGACTACTCTATTTTTGTGGCAGAGGTCGCTTCTACTTGCAATGAAGAGTTATTAAATGACTATTTACTGAAAACAATTGATGATCCACAACAAAAAATATACTTATTAAACCATTGGCTAGATGGCTTCAGAAGTACGGTATTCAGACAAACAATGTTTGCAGAGTTCGAACACCTTATTCATCAGATGGATAAGAACGGTGAATCCTTGACAGCAGATCGTTTAACAGAAGTTTACTATGAATTAAACAAAAAGTACTTCGGTGATGATATGGTGGTTGATGAGGAAATAGGCTTAGAATGGGCTCGTATTCCACACTTCTACTATAATTACTATGTTTATCAGTATGCGACTGGTAAATCAGCCGCTACAGCATTGAGTAAACAAATTTTAGAGGAGGGTGCACCAGCTGTAGAACGTTATATTAATAACTTCTTAAAAGCGGGATGCTCTGATTTCCCTATTGAGGTATTAAAGGCAGCAGGCGTTGATATGAACGTAGCTAAGCCAATTGAAGATGCATGTAAAGTATTTGAAGAACGTTTAAATGAATTAGAAAAATTATTGTTAAATAACTAATTAATTGGGCTATAGGAATGTTCCTATAGCCCAATTATTTTTATTAACAGCATAAATTAAAAGGAAAGAATAATGTTTTTTTTTGATTTCTAAATAGTTTAAAAGTGTGCATCTTGGAAAAATACTGTTTGTAATCGCTTTCTATTTGACAAATTTGTGAATCTAGTATTGGTTTCATTGCTAAATATATTATTCCATGATAGAGTAATTCTTGTGAAATAAATCACAAAACAAACATACACCCCTTTGTTTGAACGTGAACATTTCTCCCATCCCCTTTGTGAAAAAGAAGCGTCTCTATCGGTCGAGGATAGAGGCGCTTCTTTGTATTTTGCGTTATCTTGAAAAAGGGACTCCATCATGATGATTGGAGTCCCTTTTGTTTATTTTATTATTTAAGACGCCATAACGTAGCGTGAGTAGTCTGGATTCGTTCGATCTTTTGTTGCAGCATGCGTTTCTTTAGTTCACGCTCTGCTGCTTGCTCTGTTAATGAATAGATAAAAGCTATTTCATTTGTAGAAAGAGTATGGAATTTAGAAAATAAGTCCTCTATTGATGGTAAAGGCTGACGGACAAGCTGTTCGTTCAGCATTTCTTGTAAAATATGTTCATAAACTTCATAGGAATAGCTACCACTAACTTTTAGTCCCTCATCTTCAATACATTCATTGAAAAATACGATACTTGGTACTTCATCTACTTCCATTTCGCGTTTAATATATAAATCGCATTGGAAAGCACGTGCTGCCTCTTTTGAACCAAAGTCAACAGTAAACTCATTCATATCGAGTTGAACATCCTCAGCTATTTTTAAAAGCGTTGCATAGGAGTTTACATCTTGATGACTTAATAATACGTATTCTTGTAGTTTCGACAAATAACGCGCACCTGCACGTTTCCCCTGTAATTCAGCTGCTTTAATAGCGATAGAAGGTAAAACAGGGTGATTAATATCAAGTTCGATTCCTGAAATACAGCCTTTGACACGTTTACTTAAGCAATTTAAAGAAGTAAGTTCTGTACTTAAAACAAAGCGCCATGTGAAGTAATGGTTGTATTCAAGCTGTAATTTACGAAGAGTTGCTTGCATACTGAAAGCTTCAGGGCAAAGTGGATCTACGAAAATATACAATTCAATTGGCTTGTTTGCAGTAGAAATCGTTGGCGTTGGCTCTTGCAACATTTGAATATTATTCACGTAACAATTCCCCCTCATCGTCATTTGGCGTATTAACCATGTGATGAGCTGTTAATACTAAACGTTGATAATAAGTCTCACGGAACTTCCCTTCCAAACCTACCTCATCCATTGCTTCTGACATACACTCTAGCCAAGCTTGAGCGCGGTCAGGTGTAATAGGAAAATTCATGTGACGTGCACGCATCATCGGATGACCATGCTCCTCAGTAAAAAGATTTGGCCCTCCTAAATACTGTGTTTGAAATTGAATTTGTTTACGGGCTGTTTCTGTTAAATCCTTTGGAAAGATTGGAATAAGATCAGGATGCTGAGCAACTCTTTTATAGAACGCATGAATGAGTTCTGACAGTTTTTCAGCTCCCAGCTCCTCATAAGGAACAGTGTATTTTCGACTCATAAGTTATATGCTCCTTTAATTCTTTATATCGTAAAGTACCATATTGTATACTTCATCCTCATCAAATTGTGAAATTCTTGTGACTACCTTCATTCTATCAACGTCTTTTCGTTAACACAAACAAAGAGCTCTTTCGAATTGCTGTTCGCTACAAAAGCACAAATTTCACCACTATGGGTGAAATTTGTTGGAAATGACATAGATAACAGGAAAGATGCGATTACACTGTAAAGTAATTCATCACTTTTTTGACATAATTCTGTGTTTCTTTGAAAGGAGGGATTCCTCCATATTTCGTAACACGAGATGCGCCAGCATTATAAGCTGCTAATGCTAGTGAAGGGTCATTATTAAACTTATCTAGCATTTGACGCAAATATTTTGCACCAGCCATAATATTCTGCTCTGGATCAAAAGCGTTAGTCACACCCAAATATTGTGCTGTTTTGGGCATGAGTTGCATTAAACCTTGCGCACCCGCATGGCTTACTACAGTTGGATTAAAATTAGATTCTTGTTTAATAACCGCTGCAATAAGCTTCGCGGGTATCTGATAAGTAGCGGCTGCTTTTTCAATAATGGCAGTATACTCATTTGATCCTGCTAGTGAATTAGCATATGCTGTAGAGCCTATTACATCGTCTGAAACATAGGAATCAAGTTTGTTATTAGCATATGTGTTTGCTAAAGCTTGTTTGACTGATTCAGGTATAAACACAGCATTAGACCCTTTGTAAAGTAATGATTCTAATGGACTTTGCTCCAAAGTAGCTAATTCTTTGACGAAATTTGAATTATTTGCTGTTCCTGTAGCAAGCAAGCTTGATAATTTAGCATTACTTGCTGTCGAAGTTTCTCCTAATAATTCGTTAATCATATCAGAAAAAATAGACTCATTGTCTGTGGGTGAACTTTCGCTTGATCCAAGTGTTTGCAAAGCCCGAATTTCTAGTAAAGATTTGAATGATTGAATATCCAAGGAGTCAGACACCTTCCTTTTTTCTACTTTTATAAATTTTGTGCTTTTAGTGCCTTCATAAAACGAGCAATTTTTTTATCAGTTGGTTGCTTATCAATACCATATTGTTGTAAAAATTCGTCGAAAATTATATTTCCTTTTATTGCATCTTTTGCTTCATATTCTACCTCATAATCGTCACGCTGCAAATAGAAAGAATGATCAAAAACGAGAAGTCCCTCTTTGTAGGGAATTTCGACACGATCTGTAGTGAGAGAACCAAATACATGCAATTGTTCTAAAGGAATGTGATGAAGAGCTAATCTTTTAGCTACCTCTTGAGCATAAAATCCTTTGCCATCTAACATTTGTTGCGCCTCTATTGCTGTTATTTCATCCGTCGTTTCAAGGTGAGCATGCTCGGCGTTTTTTTCTTTGAGCGTACATTCGAAATAATCATCAATTTGTCTAATACGAAGACCACTTTGTAGGTTGCGAATTGCTTGATTAGGTGTGTCAAAATAATGATTTGTTTGACGATGAATAGCATTTTGGCTAATGTGGAACTCTTGTAATAATTGCTCGTATTGTTGTTTTGTTAATAGATTTTTAAATTCAATTTCAATTTCTTGTGTCATTTATAGTCACCTATTTATTTTTTATTTTTCATCCGTTGTTTCGCTCGAATTAATATTTACACACTGCAACTATTTACCCTGTGTGCTAAAATAAGAGGAAGAGTACAACGAAAAGGGGAACCGCATGTGCGTAAAATTTATACAATAGATACATCGAATTTTGAACAAGATCAACTTCATTTTAGTTTAAACGACAATGAAGTAAATTTACAGTTAAAACCTGCTGGACAACTCATTGCAGATTCAGATGATTTTGCATTCATTTATTTACTTGATGCAGGTGAAGACTATCATTACTTGCGTTTTCCACCGAGTAGTTGGGAGAATCTTGTACATATTTTACAAAAAGGGAAAAATCCATTGCTACGAATAGGTGAAGAAGTGATTGAGCTGACAAATTTCTACGAGGAATTGGAAATGCTCGTGTATAATATTGAAGGAAATTACAATTATGGGGCAGAATTTGTCCAGGCAGTGGAACAACACTTCAAGGCTATTCTTGCTGAATAGAAAGACAAAACGAACAGACGGTGGTGTTCGATACCGATTGTCGGGAGGTTTTTACAATGGGACAATGGGAAATTTTTTTAAGTCCTTATAAACAAGCAGTAGACGAATTAAAAGTAAAATTAAAGGGCATGCGTTCGCAATTTGGTATTGTTAATGCCAATTCGCCAATTGAATTTGTTACAGGACGTGTCAAGCCTTTAGCAAGTATATATGACAAAACGTTAGAAAAAGGACTAGCTTTTGAGCCTTCTAAACAACTTGGTGATGAACTTGGTGATATTGCTGGCCTTCGGATTATGTGTCAATTTGTTGATGATATTTCAACGGTAACTGAGCTAATTCGTCAGCGAAAAGATATGCGTGTAGTGGAAGAACGCGATTATATTACACATAATAAGCCTAGTGGTTATCGCTCCTACCATATGATAGTGGAGTATCCTGTTGAAACAATTCAAGGAAAAAAAGTAGTATTAGCAGAAATACAAATCCGTACACTAGCCATGAATTTCTGGGCTTCAATAGAGCATTCTTTAAATTATAAATATAAGGGCATGTTCCCAGAAGAAATTAAGAATCGCTTGCAAAGTGCTGCCGAGGCAGCATTTCGGTTGGATGAGGAAATGTCATCCATTCGTAGTGAAATTCAAGAGGCACAGGCCTACTTTAGCGAATATAAAGAAGCATCGAATCCTAATTTACTAACGGAGAAGGAGCGTGACGCCCAATGAAATTTTCGATTCAATCACGTAGAGATGCACAATCCAACGAGCTGATGGAACTTGCTAAAACCTATTTACAGGATTTTGGCTTGACCTATGATGAAGAGACGCCAGAAATTGTTGTTTCTATTGGAGGAGATGGCACACTATTGCATGCCTTTCATCGATACTCCCATTTATTAGATCAGGTAGCCTTTGTTGGTATCCATACAGGGCATTTAGGATTTTATGCGGATTGGAAACCATCTGAATTAGAAAAATTAGTTTTGTCCATTGCTAAGAAGGATTTTAATGTTGTGGAATATCCACTGCTGGAAGTAAGGGTAGAGCATCATAATGCCGAATCAAATACGTATCTTGCTTTAAACGAAGCAACCGTCAAATCGCCAGATGTTACACTTGTGATGGATGTAGAGTTAAATGGCAATCAATTTGAGCGTTTCCGTGGTGATGGTCTTTGTGTATCCACTCCCTCGGGTAGTACGGCTTATAATAAAGCTCTAGGTGGAGCCATCATACATCCTACACTAGCGGCACTCCAAGTCACTGAAATTGCCTCAATTAATAACCGCGTTTTCAGGACAGTAGGATCGCCATTAATCTTACCAGCACACCATCATTGTGTATTGCGTCCTGTAAATGAACAAAATTTTAATATGACTGTTGATCACTTGCAAATTACTCAAGGTGATGTCAAAGCCATAGCGTTTAATGTAGCAAATGAAAGAGTACGTTTTGCCCGTTTCCGACCATTCCCATTTTGGGAGCGAGTGCATGAATCATTTGTTGCAAATGAATAACGTGGATACAAGATTTACATTACAATTTGATGCAAAGAAAAATGGCCAATTATTACGAGAGGCTCTTCAAGAGTGGCGTATTTCTAAGCGAGCTCTAACAGCTATTAAGTTTGATGGTGGCATGTTGACTGTGAATGATGTCGAACGTAATGTGAGACATATCCTGCAAGTTGGAGATTGTGTGAAAGTAACGTTTCCTCCTGAAGAAAAAAGTGAAGGGCTTGCTATCGAGCATGGAGATTTGTCCATTGTATACGAAGATGATGCCATCTTAGTGCTCAACAAACCAGCTCATCAAAGTACGATACCCTCACGAGAGCATCCAACAAACAGCATTGCAAATTTAGTTTGTGGCTATTTTCAGCAACAAGGATTGGCCTCTACGGCTCATATTGTTACAAGGCTAGACCGAGATACATCAGGTTTACTATGCATAGCTAAGCATGCTCATATTCATCATTTAACAGGGCTTGCTCAGCGTAAGAGAGAGATTTCAAGACAATATGAAGCCATTGTACATGGGCATGTCGAACAAAACTTTCAATCGATTATAGCTCCGATTGGTCGTAAAGAAGCTAGTATTATTGAAAGAGAAGTACGAGAAGATGGACAATATGCACATACGGATGTAAAGGTTCTGAAGCGTTTTTCACTGGGTGCTGAACCAATGACACATGTACGACTTCAATTGCATACAGGGCGTACACATCAAATTCGCGTGCACATGTCACACCTTGGACACCCACTTGTGGGGGATGACCTTTATGGTGGTAGTCGTCTTCAGATTGATCGACAAGCATTACATTGTGTATCTTTAAGTATGGAGCATCCTTTAACAAGTGTGCCATTACACTTTACAAGTATGCTAAATGAAGACATGCAAAGATTACTGAAGGAATCTTCAGCATAAATTTTTGATAAAAGGAGGTGTTCGCGCAAACGAGCATCTCCTTATCATTTTTTGAATTAGGTTAAACTGCGTATTTCTTCACGAGGGAGATTCTTAATATCACAGGTCGTATGGTAGGTGAAAATTGGATGTATTGTTTATCTGCGCGTCAACAACAACTATCCTGGAGTTTAGAGAATTAGATTATTTTACACCTTATTCATAACAAAGTGACAAAGGTAAGGTATAGTAAAATAGAATCGCCATGATTTTAGGCGTAATATTGAATTTTATAAAAATCTGCCCAATTGCTCATAAATATAACTTAAAAAAGAGTTTGCAGAAAAGGTACATTACACTCTATTATATAGAAGGTAGATTTACGGCAGCATTGCCCGTAAAATGATTGAAAGCTCGGAAGGAGGGGACAAGCATGATAGAGGAAAGAAATGAAAAGGATGATGTGCAATTTGATGAGGCACATCTACGAGAAATGCTGGAAGCACATAATATTGACGCATTCCGTGATGAGTTTTTAGAACTTCATCCATATGATCAGGCAACGTTTTATGAAAAGGTGGAACCTGATATAAGGAAAATCATCTATTCGTTCTTGTCTCCGACAGAAATGGCTGATATTTTTGAGGCAATCGATATTGAAGATGATGAGTATAAAGCATATCTTGCTGAAATGGATCCATCATACGGTGCAGAAATGCTATCTCATATGTATGCGGATGATGCGGCAGATGTCTTAAATGAACTGGATACAGCACAGCGCGAAAGCTATTTAGAAATGATGGATGAAGAAGCGGCAGAAGATATTAATGAGCTACTAAGCTACGATGAATATACTGCTGGCTCTATCATGACCACTGAATATGTCGCTATACCAGAAAATTCAACAGTTCGTTCAGCTATGGCTATTTTGCGTAAAGAGGCACCAGATGCAGAGACCGTTTATTATATTTTTGTTGTGGATGAAGAACATCGTCTAACGGGTGTTATATCGTTACGTGACTTAATCATTGCTGACGAGGATACACTTATTCGGTCAATTATGAATGAACGTGTCGTAATGGTACATGTAGGCGATGACCAAGAAGAAGTCGCGCAAATTATGAAGGATTATAATTTTTTAGCGACACCTGTTATTGATGATAAAGGAGAATTACTTGGTATTATCACGGTTGACGATATTATTGATGTTATTGATGAAGAGGCTTCTGAGGATTACTCTAAATTAGCTGGTATTTCGGATATGGATAAATTTGATGTAACACCATTCCAAGCAGCTAAAAAACGTTTGCCATGGCTAGTAGTTCTACTGTTTCTAGGTATGTTAACAGCTAACCTAATGGGGCAATTTGAGGATACTTTAGATAAGGTTGCCTTACTAGCGGTCTTTATTCCATTAATTTCAGGAACTTCAGGTAATAGTGGAACACAGGCATTGGCCGTGGCCATTCGAGGGATTGCAACAGGTGATGTAGAAGAACATAGTAAATTGAAGTTACTATTACGTGAAGCAGGTACTGGCTTAATGTCAGGCATTGTTTGTGGATTAATTGTTATTGGGATCGTTTATTTTTGGAAACATGAACTTGTCCTAGGTATGTTAGTAGGGGCAGCGCTTTGTGGTTCTATTTTAGTGGCAACATTAGCTGGTTCATTTATTCCATTGTTAATGCATCGACTAAAAATTGACCCTGCTGTTGCATCAGGACCCTTTATTACTACATTAAATGATATTACAAGTATTTTAATTTATTTGGGCTTAGCGACAGTTTTCTTAAGCCAAATAGGCTAAGAACCAATTTGCTTACTTTCGCATATTGTATGGAAAAAAGGGAAGTGAGTAAAGTGGATCAAGAACCACGCTTGTTTATAAAATCACCATCATATTTTTTAAATATTTCTAAGGTGTTACATGAACTTGATTTGGATGAAAGTACATCTGTCTATGTAAAGGACACTATGTTCGATGAGCAAATAGTTGAAGAAAAAAATGAGACAGTGGATGAAGTACAAATAGATCCTTATTTACTGAAACAGCTCCAGTTTTTAGAAAAACCATTTCGTCAGAGAGCCTATCAGCCATTATTAGTTTGTTTAAAGGATGGTAGAAAATTAACAGGGACAGCTTCAGATGTACAGAATGATTCTTTAATGCTCACATCATTAGAATTAAAAATACAGGAAATCATTCATTTTGAAGATATACAGCAAATACTTTGGCGAGGAAGAAAATTGCCAACTTTATAAAAAAAGTGTACAGCAGAGGATGCTGTACACTTTTTTTTGTGTGTGTGTCAAAGGTGAAAGAATTAGTCACAAATCCCTAAGTCAACATCAGCGATACATTGTACAGCGCAGAAGCAAGATAAATCCACAGTAATACAGCTATCTGTTGAGCTCCAGTCATCTACTTTACAGATTTTCTTCATGTTGATACAACAACCATCTTTGCTTAGTAAGTCTACTGTACTTTCACTAGAGTCAAATGTACATAATGGCTCTAAAACACGTAAAGTAGCACAGCATTCATCAAACATATCTTCTACGCGGAAGAATACGGATGTACAAATACAAGGATCTGCTGTTGGAGAGTTAAAGAATGCTTTGAAAGGAGTACCATCTTTTGTAATTAACATGAAAACACGTGTATCTGCTTGTGAGCGTGCAGGACTAACAATCCCGCCTAGTGGCTCTAAGAAACAGTTTGCTGTACATGGAGAACACTCATCTCGCACCGCTTGATTTTGAATATCTAAAATAGCGCGAACTACGTCACAAACGCAGCCTGCTGAATGGATTGGTCCAATAGGATTTGTTGGCTTACCACAACCCATATTGTCACCCCCTTTCCTTGTTACTACTTCTACAATATGTACTTTTGAAAACTGGACTCGGGCTTTTGTGTATTTCTTTGAATGAATAGTTTTTTTATGTGTGGAGAAACTGTAAAGAAAAGGAGGGTAAAACTTGAGGCTACTAGGAATGACGTTACCTCTCTTAGTTGTTTTATCGCTGTTAAATGGTTGTGCTGAAAAGGAAAAATTTATCGTCTATGGGTCTCCACAAAATGAAAGTGAAGTCGAAACCCTTATTAAAGAAGAAGACTATGTTGATCGCTCAACGGTTATTCAATATGACGATAGTATGCTTATCGCAGTACAAATTAAACCATGGGAAAAGTGGAAAAAAACTAAGTTAGAGAAAAAATTGCAAAAGAAATTTGAAGAGAAATATCCAAACAAAGAAGTGTTTGTCTCCGCTGATTACAAAATTTTTTATGAAGCCAATAAAATAAAAAAGGATCAGATGGAAGATAATAAATTAAGCGATAAAATTACAGAACTAAAAGAGCTTGCAAAGGAGGAGACATAAATGGAAAAAGAGCAGTATCAACAGTTAGAGCAAAATGTTACACCAAAGCCCCCTTATTTAAAGAATGTAGCAAAAGCCTTTTTCGTTGGCGGTTTTATTTGTGCAATCGGTCAAGCTGTGTCTCTTTTTTATATTATTTTCTTCAATTTTACAGAGGCAACAGCAGGAAATCCTACGGTTGCAACGATGGTATTTTTCGCAATGATATTAACAGGTCTTGGCCTTTATAAAAGAATTGGTCAATTTGCTGGGGCTGGATCAGCAGTTCCAGTAACAGGCTTTGGTAATGCTGTTATTTCGGCAGCAATCGAGCATCGTTCTGAAGGGCTAGTATTGGGAGTCGGAGGAAATTTATTTAAATTAGCAGGATCAGTTGTTTTATTTGGTGTAGTGTCAGCATTTTTTGTAGCGCTCATTAAATATATCCTCGTAACGATAGGAGTGGTTTCATGGTAATTGTATTTCAATCGAAACCCTCTCTTTTAGCTGGTGGAGTGGTAGCTGGTCCTTTAGAAAATCGGAGTGTTTTTAGTCAGTATTTTGACTCCGTTTATGATGATGAACGTTGGCAAATGAAAACAAATGAACAGGGACATCGTAAAATGATCGAAGAGGCCTGTGAATTTGCTATGAAAAAAATGGGCGTACAAAAAGGTGATATCAATTATTTAATGGGTGGAGATTTAGTCAACCAAATGACACCAACTAATTTTGCCGCTAGGGATTTAGAAATCCCTTTTATTGGACTCTTTTCGGCATGTGCCACATCTGTATCTTCAGTCATTATTGCATGCCTGTTAACCGAGTTAGGTGCTGCTAATTTTTCATTAGCAGGTGCCTCTAGTCAACATAATGCAATTGAACGCCAGTTTCGTTACCCCATCAATTATGGAGCACAAAAACCACAAACAGCTCAGTGGACTGTAACTGCTGCTGGTTATGCGTTAATTGGCAAGCATCGCGAGGAATATCCTTCTATAGAAGCGGCAACAATTGGCAAATCCGTTGACTATGGTATGGATGATCCTTTCCATATGGGTGCAGCAATGGCACCTGCTGCATTTCAGACGATTCAATCTCATTTACAACAGAGAAATCAAAAAATTTATCATTACGATTTAATTTTAACAGGCGATTTGGGCCAGCTTGGCTTAAAGCTATTGAAAGGAATGCTTGTGGAAAATGGCGTGAAAAATGAAGAGCTCACGTTATTACGTGATGCAGGTGCTGAATTTTATGGACAGGATGAAGCATTCCAATCTGGTGCAAGTGGTGCAGGTTGTTCGGCAGCTGTTTTTTTTAGTTATGTTATTCAACAAATGCGTGCAGGGAGCTATAAGCGAGTATTACTAGTAGCAACGGGTGCGTTATTATCTCCGCTATCCTATCAGCAAGGCGAGACGATTCCATGTACGGCACATGCGATAGAAATTACGATGAAATGAGGCAAAAAACATGGTTATGACTTTTGTATTTGCATTTATTGTTGGAGGCATTATTTGCGTCATTGGCCAATTATTAATGGATGTTGGCAATTTAACACCGGGCCATACACTAAGTACGTTAGTGGTTGTAGGCGCGATTTTGGATGGTATGGGCTTATATGAGCCATTAATTAATTTTGCTGGAGCAGGGGCGACAGTGCCCATTACATCCTTCGGGAATTCATTAACACATGGTGCTCTGGCGGAGGCAGAAAAACATGGACTTGTTGGCGTATTAACAGGCATGTTCGAAGTAACAAGCTCAGGAATCAGTGCTGCTATTGTGTTCGGCTTTATTGGTGCCTTAATATTTAGACCAAAAGGAAATATTGACTAGACGAATACCCCTCCCATTTTTACGACCGAAACATATTATAGGTTGTAGAAGGGAGGGGTGCTTTTATGGGATACCAAGGCTGGGGCTCACAACCGTACGGAAATAACGTTGGTGGGTGGAACAATAGCTACTGCGGAGGATACTCTGGAGGCAACAACTATGGTTATGGTTCTACATTTGTTCTAATTGTTGTACTATTCATTCTATTAATTATTGTTGGCGCTACTTACATCTAATTTGATGAACATAATAAAGGCTTTAGCTTTTATTTAGGAAATTCTAAATAAAGTTAAGGCCTCCACCATTTGCGAAATGTTTCGTGCAAGAAGCAAGGTCATATTGAGTTTTAATGATAGGAGGGAAAACATGCATCGCTCGTTTTTTAATTCGATTGAGCAAAAAACAGGTGTATCGATGGATGAAATCTTCGCATTAGCCAATGCCATTCAACATGCGGATTTTACCAGTGAAAAACAAGTAAGAAAAATTGTACGACGTGTTGCTAAAATATCTAACAGATCAATTACGCAAGAGTTAGAAGATAAATTAGTACAATCTATTATTCAAGATGGCGCATCACTAGATTTCGATAAAATCACTAGAATGATGAAGTAGCGCATGGCATATCTACTTGGCAATGCAGCTTGTTACGATAGAGTAGATAAATGGTGGCAAGCGAATTCGTCTCATAAAAAAGGGGTGTTACGACATTATAAATATCGTAACACCCTTTCATTAAATGTTCTTCTCCATAGCACGGTGTGGAATACCTGCATCCATAAACTCGGGTGAGGTAACTGTAAAGCCTAGCTTTTCGTAGAAGGGAATAGCATAGCTTTGTGCATGAAGTTTTAAGGTTTTTTTATTAATGGAAATAGCGTGCTTCTCCATTTCCTTCATGATTAATGCGCCTAACTTTTTGCCACGTTGGGATTGTAAAATACAAACACGCTCAATTTTAGCTGTATTGTTGTCAATACTGCGTAAACGTGCTGCTCCAACAGGCTCATCGTTATCATACATAATAAAATGTGTTGCAGTTGCATCTTCAGCATCACATTCTAGATGAAGCGGAACACCTTGCTCTTCAACAAATACTTTTTTGCGAATGGCAAAGGCATCATCGTGCTCTTGCTTTGTTTCAACAATTTTAACGGTATACAACAATCACTCAGCTCCAGACAAACGGAATGTTTCGTATGTTGTCCATGAACCATCTTCTAATTGATATAAAAGATGAATGCGATCAATTGTATCTTTTTCATCAACGCCCGTCATGCGTAATTGACCAAAAATGTCATCATGCTCTGAATCTGACATTTTTTGAGCGATTGTAATGTGTGGTACAAATACATGCTTCATTTCCCCATAAGGGATTTTTTCTTGAAGTTCATGTTGGAATGCTGCTAATTGTTCTGTTGGTTCAATGCGGAAGTAAATCGCATTTGTTGTAGGGAAAAACGAACTAATGCGAGATGCATGAATGTTTAAAGGTGCATATTTAGCAGCAAGTTCATCTAATTGCTTGACGATGGTTTGAATCTGTTCTTCAGACGCATCGAAGCTGTCCTTTAATGTCATATGCGGTGTAATCTTTGCATAATGAGGATCGTATCGTTTGCGATAAGTATTCGCTAAATCTTGCAATTTTTTTGATGGAAATGCCACAATACCGTACTTCATAGTCCATTACCTCCCGAAAATAAACAATTTTTCTAATTAAGTATAACAGAAATTTCAGTTTTCGTAATTTGAATCGCTTCATATTAATTGAAATTTTCAATTAATGCACGTCGAAGGTCTGGTTTCCAATATTTCCATGTATGATTGCCATCAAACTCGTCATAAAATGTAGTAAACCCTTTATTTATCATGAGATCATGCAATTGACGATTAGGTGTTAAAAAATCTTTGATGGTTTTATCCATTGTCACAACCTGATCTTCGCCTTTGCCGACGATATGGTAGATAGAAATAGATCCTGGATCTTTAAAATTTTCCACAGTCTTTAATACATCAGCATCTACATAAGGTGATTGTAGGATGACTTTGCCAAAGATGCTTGGATACTTTAAAGCAGCCATTAAGGAAGCAGTGGCAGCCATAGAGTCACCAATCACTCCACGACTCATACCCATTTGGTAAGTGGCATACTCCTGATCTAAATAAGGCACTAGCTCATGTGCTAAAAAGCGAAGATAGGCTTCATGTTGCTCACCGCTCGGGATATATTTATGACGTCGATCTTTTATGTCTTTGTAAGGAACAAATGCAATAATTAAATTTTCGATTTCATAGTCATCAATCAGTTCATCAGCTAGCTTTGTAATACCACCAAGTTGGAAATAATCTTTACCGTCTGATGCGATTAAAATGTTGTATTTATATAGTGGAGAATAATTTGCAGGAACATAAATATAGAGCTGTAATTCTTCCTGTAATGACTCACTGTAAAATGTTAAATCCTGTACTGTTCCCTTATCCAATGATGACACTCCTTCTTGTGTTTGTAACAAAATTGTACCATATTACGTAAGTAAAGGTATAATAGGTTGGGCTAGCATTATACTAGCAATAAAAATCGAAATGAGGGTTAAATATGCATAATAAAAGTATTCGTGTGCACTCTGACGAAGTAGCAAAGGCAGCTCAAGCCGCGTTAATTCGTAGAGGTGTAGCGATAGAGGATATCGCGCAAATTGTTTACGAAATGCAAAAAACCTATAATGAAGGTTTAACACTAGAGCATTGTGTTCATTCTGTTGAACGTGTATTACGTAAGCGAGAAGTGCAACATGCTTTATTAGTAGGGATTGAATTAGATGAATTAGCAGAGAAAAAATTATTATCTTCACCACTACAACAAATTATCGAATCAGATGAAGGTCTATTTGGTGTAGACGAAACAATCGCACTAGGATCTGTATTTACATATGGCAGCATTGCCGTTACTACTTTTGGTCATTTAGACAAGCAGAAAATAGGGATTATTAAAAAACTGGATACAGAACCCGGACATCATGTCAACACGTTCTTAGATGATTTGGTTGGTAGTATAGCAGCTTCAGCGGCTTCCCGTATTGCACATCGTATGCGTGACCTAGAAGAAGAAGGCGAAACATTCGCTGATATCGAACCTGAAGAGCTAGGACCAAAACAAAAATCACATAATGAAATTTAAAATGAGTTTCTTCTATATAAAAGTGAGCCTTCTCAAATTTTGAGAAGGCTCTAATTTGTATTACTTTTTATCGTTATATGCTTTTACCAATTCTTTTACTTTTTTGCTATCTGCTTCAAGTTTTAAACCAGTATCAATTAATGGAGAGACTGTGGATACAGCTGGTTTTTTATTGCCTTGATAATAGCTAATGAATTCATCTTGGTTAATAGAGTATAGAATTGCTTTACGTAAATCTGCTGAATCAGAAACCGCACGGCCAGATGTATTCATTTGTAGGTACGACACAGCATTACTATCTGCCGTATTTAATGTTAATTTAGCATCTGATTTGACAATATCCAGTTTCGTTTCTGGTACTGTTTGCAGAACATGAATTTCACCATTACGTAATGCAGATAGGGCACTATCAACATCAGAGATAAAACGGACATTGATTTTAGCAATTTTTGGCTCATATTCGCTACCAGCTCGATAAGCAGGATTTTTCACAAACTGTACTTCATAATCATTTTTCTTCACTAAAATGTAAGGACCACTTGCATATAACTGGTTATTGAATGTAGCTGAACCTTCCGTTACAGTAGCTTGATCACCATAGGCAATGTCCTTGTCAGGGTTGTAGTTAGCCACATCATACGTATTAATACTTGTTACTTGTTTTTCAGATACGATACCACCAGATTGGTGTGCTAAATAGTTTAATACTTGTGGGAAAGGTGTAGGTGTTGTAATTTTAACAACTTGGTATGCACCTGCTGCATTATTAACAGCACCTTTATCTTTTGCTAATTGCGCTACAGAAGCAGGTAGGTTTTGTGATAATGCTTCTAAAACGGATTGCTCAGAGCCTGCTACTTTTTTATTTTGTAATTCAGTTAAATCAGAAACGATTTCGACTGTTTCAATGTTTTCATGAATGCTGTAAGTACGATGATCTGGTACTGAATTAGCGTCTTTCGCACGGTTTAATGAGAAGACTACATCTTCAGCTGACACTAATTCACCTGTATCAACAGCTGCACCATCTTTCACTGCTGCAAAATTGATATCATCTCGTAAAATGAAGTAATATTCTTGATTCCCTTCAGCCATTACATGGTTGTAAGATAATGAACCATCTGACACAACTTCATCTGTGTCTGTTAAGTTAACAAGACGAACATACATATTCGTGTTTAATGTGTTGATTGAACCATCATTCCCTTTGATTGGGTCTAGTGAAGTAAGAGAATTGATTGTTTGGTGTAAAATTAAAGGTTCTGTTGCATTTTTAGATGTATCATTAAATTCTATTTTTTCCCAAACTTGTGCACGAGATTTTGGTAAAAGTACTGTTTTAGGGTTTACAAGTTCAGAGTAGATACCTTGATACTTATTGGAAATATATAAAGGCGCAATATAAGCTTGATCGAATACTAATAATTGTTCTAAATCTTTATATTTAGCTGCTGCTTCTTCACCAGTCAATGTACTCGCTTCATCAATCAACGCATCTAGTTTTGAATCTGCCACCACACTGTAGTCACCCCCAGTTTTAAATAAACCACGAACAGCATAGTCGGGGTTCCCTGTAACTGTCGTCCAGCTTGAAAGAGCAAGATCGTAGTTACCTGCTTCTTTTTGAGCAGAGAAAGAACCGTAATCTGGTTGAATATTTAGCTTAACATCAAAACCATTTTTTACTAATTGGTCACGCACAATATTCATATCTTCTTCAGAAGCTGCCATCCCTAATACTTCAATGGCAACCTTGCCATTGCTCTTGTCACTATCTTTTGAATCTTTACTGCCTTCTACGTCAGTTTTTGTTTGTACACAGCCAGCCAAAGCTAGTACTGCAACGAATAAAAATACAAGTAATTTCTTCATAGTTACCTCCGATTAATTTGTTTTTGGATCTAAAGCATCTCGTAAACCATCTCCTAAGAAGTTAAAGGAGAGGACAAGAAGCATAATACAAAGACCTGGGAAAATCGCGACATATGAATGTGTTTCCAGGTACGTACTACCAACTTTTAAAATATTGCCCCATTCAGGAATGTGTGGCTCAATACCTAGCCCTAAAAAACTTAAACTACTTGTGGAAATAACAGCTCCACCAATCGTTAATGTTGCTTTCACAATCATTGGTGCTAAAGAATTGGGGACAATGTGCTTGAAAATAATAGCTGCATCAGATGCACCTAAAGCTCTAGCCGATTCTACAAACTCATAATTAGCAAGCTGCATAACATTTGCCCGCATTGTACGGGCATAGGTTGGAATTGCTCCAACACTAAGTGCAATAATAAGATTCACAGTATTAGCACCAAATGCGGCGATAATAGCAATGGCTAACAATATCCCAGGGATGGCATATAAAATATCTAGACTTCGCATGATGATATTATCGGTGGATTTACCATAATAGCCTGAAAATGCTCCTAATGCGCCACCAATAACTGCGGGGATAATCGTGGAGAAAAATCCGACGATTAATGATATTTGTGCCCCAAACACAATACGAGAAAATAAATCTCGACCATAGTTATCTGTACCTAGTGGATATTCTAATGTCGGTGTTTGTAGCAATGCTCCATAATTATTTTCAGTAGCGAAATCATAGTCGAAAGTCCAAGAACTTGTAACTGATAACGAGAACATGAAAATAATGAAGAATAAGCCGAATACAGCCATTGTATTGCGTAAAATCTTCTCCCATATTTTTTGCCATTTCTCAATAGAAGATGGATTTGCCCTTCGAGCCTTTTGGATAAGGCTATATCCTAGTAAAGTCGCAAATAGATTACCAGTGAAAGTCGCCAATAATAGGACAATACCTGGAATGAGCATCCATTTAGGTGCCTCAGTTGCTGTGACATATTTCGTACATAAAATGGCCATCACGATATAGAGAAGCGAGAGTACTAAGAAAACGCCCATTGCCAGTACAAAGGTATCTGTGACATATGGCTTAAATAAATTCAATGCTGCAATACCTAAGATGAATAGCTGTGTTATAAAGGCATAGGCAGCAAAAGTATATTCAGCAGTCTTTCTTTTTGACACAAGCATAAATGCAAAGGATGTCGAAAAAATATTGCCTGACAGTATCGTTATTAAAAGAGGATAGCCAAACATTCGAGTATTTTTTTGAATGTCACCATACGTTGCTAAATCCTTTTTAATTCGTAAATTGACGAAGGCAACATATGCCGTAGTGATGACATAAATAACAAAAAGAAGCAGAACCACTGGTCGCCAGCTATTGCTGGAAAAATTATAGCTATAGGCTAGAAATAGTAAAGAAAACAGTAAGGAAAAGACAAAAGTAAAATGAGAATTGACATATTCCTGTGTAATCTTCAAGAGTAGTTTGACATGTAAGATGTTTTTCACAGGTGATCCTCCTTTAAGACTTCTTCATTTTCGAGCGAATGCGTGGATCAAAAAAGGCATACATGATATCAATGAATAAATTGACAATCGAAATGGTGATGGCAATATAAACAACGCCCCCAAGAATGGCCGGAATATCAGGGATAAATTGTTTATCGACGATATAACTACCTATACCACTAATGTTGAATACCTTTTCTGTTACAGATGCGCCTCCCAACATACCTCCAAAAAGAAGTCCAATCACCGTAATAATCGGAATCATAGCATTGCGAATGGCATGTTTTGAAATCACTTTGAATTCATTTAAGCCCTTAGCTTTTGCTGTAATAATGTAATCCTCATGAATCACCTCAAGCATACTTGACCTTGTCATCCTAGCAATAGAAGCCGTAATGGATGTTCCTAAGACGACAATTGGCATGATAAGCGATAGCCAATTATGAGGGTTATAGGTAGCTGGTAACCATTGTAGCTTTAGAGCAAATGTCAAAATAAAAATTAAACCTTGCCAAAAGCTTGGGATGGATAGACCAATTAAAGCAATGAACATAAATGTATAATCCAAATATGAATTTGGACGAACAGCTGAAATAATTCCAACTGGTATGGCAATAGCAATAGCCATTAGCAACGACAATACGGCAATTTCAAGAGTGACAGGAAATTTTGTAGCAATGCTATGTGTGATATCTTCTTTACCTGCAAAGGATGTACCTAAATCAAATGTAAATAGACCAGATAATGCGTTCCATAGCTGTGATAAATAAGGTTGATCCAAACCATGAATGCGATTAAAGTTTTCTATTTGCACAGGTGTTGCTTCAACTCCGAGTAGGTTTCTTGCTGGATCAAAAGGTGATAAATATAAAATGGTAAACACTAATGTAGCCACTCCAACAATCACAATGAAGCTTTGTAAAATACGTTCAATGATAAATTGTAGAAATGGATTCGCAAATAAGATAAGTACTACATAAAATAAAACAGCTGGTAGAAAGGTAAAAGCCACAAAACGTTTGTTAGTTAGTTGCTGATTAAAAAATTGGACATAGGATAGTTGTTGTATGTCCTCTTTTTGTAAATCCTGATCCACTTGCTGTTGAAGCTTCCTTTGAGCTAAGTGCTTGGCTGTGAGCTGAATTTGTGACTCCAATACAGCCTCTTTAAAAAATGTAGCTTTTGCTATTTCTTGTTGCTCAAATTCCTTTTGCCACTGGGCAACCAATCCATGCTCTATATAGTACTGACTACGCAATGCAAAAGCCTGATCATAAGTGTTTGAAAGTTTCCTTTTCCGATAGATAAAGTATGTAAAAGGGTGAACTAAAATACTAAAAAGAAAAAGAAGTAGATGATAAGGCTTTTGATGCATTAGTTTTTGATAAACCGTAGAAAAGAAAATAAATTTCTCTGGTTTTAAATGATTTTTTGAAGTAACCATGCATTTCCTCCAAACGTAAATAAAATATTCAGCATTATATTGTATAATTCCTATCAGTATTGTAAAGTATGGATTATACTTGAAAGTAAGTCAATCACAAATTTTAAAAAGGATGGGTCGAATGAGTGAAAAGCTTTTAGAAATCAATAATCTTCGCGTATCCTTTATCACAGGGGAGACAGAATTTGAAGCCGTTAAGGACGTTAACTTCCATCTAAATAAAGGTGAAACACTAGGAATTGTGGGAGAGTCTGGGAGCGGGAAAAGTGTAACGGCTCGCTCCATTATGCGTTTATTACCATCGCCACCTTCATTTTTGAAATCTGGCTCAATTGTGTTTAAAGGGCAAGAACTCACTGAATTTAGTGAAAAACAAATGGAAGGGATACGTGGACAAGATATTAGTATGATTTTCCAAGATCCGATGACATCCACAAACCCTACTATTCGAATAGGTGATCAAGTGGCTGAAAGTTTAATCAAGCATCAGTCAATGTCAAAAAACGAAGCCTATCTACAAACAATAGAATTATTAAAATTGGTTGGTATTAGAGACGGCGAAGAACGGTATCGACAATACCCTCATGAATTTTCAGGTGGTATGCGTCAACGGGTAATGATTGCTATGGCGCTTGCTTGTAATCCCTCACTGCTTATTGCAGATGAGCCAACAACAGCACTGGACGTTACTATTCAAGCTCAAATCCTTAAATTGATGCGCGATATGCAAAAGAAAATGGGAACGTCTATTATTTTAATTACACACGATTTAGGCGTTGTTGCAGGTATGTGTGATCGCATCATAGTGATGAAAGAAGGAGAAATAGTTGAACAGGGCACAACAGAAGAAATTTTTGCAAATGCCCAGCATCCGTATACCAAGAAATTATTGAATGCCTTACCAAAACTGCATGAGAAAAAGCAGCCAAAAGAGATTGCTACTATTCAGCCAGGTATCGATCGACATAAGCCGTTAATCGAAGTGACCCATCTATCCAAAGAATTTCCATTAGGTCGTGGTCAAACGTTGAAAGCAGTGAATGATTTATCGTTCTATATATATCCTGGTGAAACATTGGGCTTGGTTGGTGAATCTGGTTCAGGTAAATCGACTACAGGTAGGACGATTCTTCAACTTCATCAGCCTACAAATGGAGAGGTTCTATATCAAGGAATACCTGTAACGAGGCTATCGAAAAAACAGCTAAAGGCAATGCGTCGCCATATGCAAATTATTTTCCAAGACCCCTATTCATCGTTAAATCCTCGCAGAAAAATCTTAGATATTATTGGCGAGGCTCTTGATATTCATGGTCTGGTGAAGACACATGAGGAGAGGCGACAACGGGTAGAGGAATTGCTTGAACTTGTTGGTTTGAAAAAAGAGCATGCCATGCGTTATCCTCATGAATTTTCGGGAGGTCAGCGTCAACGAATTGGTATTGCGAGAGCGTTAGCGGTTGAGCCAAACTTTATTGTTTGTGATGAACCCTTATCGGCACTTGATGTTTCCATTCAAAGGCAGATTGTTGATTTATTAAAAGAATTACAACAAAAGCTTGGGCTGACGTATTTATTTATTGCCCATGATTTATCCATGGTGAAGCACATCAGCGATCGTGTAGCCGTCATGTATGGTGGAAAGATTGTAGAACTGGCAGAAAGTGAAGAGCTATACGCTAACCCACAACATCCATATACACGTGCATTACTACGTTCTATTCCTATTCCAGATCCTGCAATTGAGAAGCAGAAATATACTGATGCTGATCATGCAGAAGACGTGAAAATACGTTATGAGGTAGAAAATAGTCAGTTAGTAGAGGTTTTACCAAATCACTGGGTAGCAGTGACAATATGATAGCTTGAATGTAGTAGCTTGATATTTTACAATAGAAACATCGTGAAACTTGTTGTCTTTCTGATGATGAGGTGCACAACTTATACGAATCGTAAGTATAAGCAATGATGATTAGTTATGAGGGGCCTACTACATGAAAATGCAAGATATAAAAACATTAATAACAAGTGGTACGATTATTTTGGCTGTAGCATTGTACATGATATTTGGCAGATCACCTGCGGAAGATCAAAGTACTAAATCAGTTACAGATCAGCAAGGTACTATTACCATTGAACAAGTGGAAGGAAAAACAGGTAATAAACGCTTTGAGATAGACTATATTAAAGCATATGATGGGGATACGATTCAGGCGACAATTAATGATGAGAAACGAAAAATTCGTCTATTAATGGTGGATACTCCTGAAATGAATTACAATAAAGGTGGCGCTCAGCCATATGCGGAAGAAGCAAAAGAGTATACGATCAATTTATTGGAAAAGGCTAAGAAAATTGAAGCGGTCTATGATGTTGGACCAGAAACAGACAATTATGATCGCCTTCTAGCCTACGTGTTTGTAGATAATGTCTTATTGCAGGAATCTTTATTAAACGAAGGGCTTGCAGTTGTACGTTATATTCATAAACCAAACAATACATTTGAAGATGCATTTAGAGCTATTCAACAAAAAGCTCAGGATGCAAAATTAAATATTTGGTCACATGAGGATTACTTCCAAAAAGATGGTTTTCACCCTGAAGTAGTTCAATAATCTATAAATCCATTACTATACGCTTTTAAGTTTAATTTTAGCTAGGAAGCTGCTTCCAGTATATTACTGGTAGCAGCTTCCTATTTTAAATTCCCTTTGCAGAAGCTTTTGGCATGAGAGGGGGATTCCCTTTTCTAGGGTCGTCTCTCTGTATATAATGCACTCATGATATTGGTCGTAAAAATCTGCTGTAGAGGTTCAGCACACGGTAGCGGAAAGCGATTGCACAAAGGAAAGCAAGATGCCAGCAACGTTTTGTTTACTTAACAGTGGAAGACGGCTACTGATAAATGAAAAAATCATTTTTATTAATGTTGACAATCAATATGATAATGATTATCATTATCATATAAAGAATATTCCTTGTTCTACAATACAGTGTAGAGAGGATGAACTTTAGCTACTTTTCTCCAGAAGTTTGCTAGTTCATGATTACGCTCCTGAAACCCCCCTCATTTTTGGGAACGTTAAAAATTGTAGACGGCTCATTCTATTATAGAATGAGCCGTCTACAGTCTGAATCTATTTACTAATGAGTAGTAAATGGGTTCTCTTTTTATGCTTGTACATCTTTCGTCCATTCGGCTACTTTATCTTGATTATTGGCAATCCATTTTTTCGCAGCATCTGTGGCACTCATGCCTTCCATTATATCAAACATTACACTTTCTATATCTTCAGCACTCCAGTTGAAACGGTCAAGGACGCTATAGGCTTCAGGGGCATCCTCTTTTAAACCATTCCGCGCAAAAGTGCCAATATATTCTTCGTCTCCATATAAACCTTTGGGGTCATCTAAGTACTTTAAATCATAGGCATTAAAGATCCAGTGTGGTGACCAGCCTGTGATGATGATTTCTTCATTATTAGAGATAGCTTGACTGAGGGCTGCGGTCATTGCACCAGCAGACGAGGTCAATACATTCCAACCTTCTAGATTCTTATATTCCTTATAGGCATTTTCTGTGGTAGCCATCATATTAGCTCCTGGTTCAATGCCTGTAATGGTTTGATTAGCTTGGTTTGTTAAATCTTCAATAGAATCGACATCCATATAACTTGGTACAACCAAACCAATCTTAGCACCAGTTAGGTTTTCTCCTAAGTTCTCTATCTTATTGTTGTATTTTTCTACTTGTGGAGCATGTGTTTGTGGCAACCAAGCAGATACCATACCATCGACCTCTCCGTTTGCAAGTGCTTCCCACATGATCCCATTGTCTAAAGGTGTCAGTGTTACCTTATATCCTAAATCTTCTAGTACTTGTCCTACTACATGTGTAGATGCAACCTCAGTATCCCATTCAACATATGCTAAATTGATTTCACCTTTATCAGTATTCTTTGTGTCCTCATTTTCTGAACCACATGCAGTTAACACAATAAGGCATATAAATGCTATTCCTATTTTCAATAACTTGATGAGTTTCATATTACATCTCCTTTCTATTATTTCTTACATAAAAATAAAAATATTAACAAGTAACAACTTAATTTTATAAACAAGTTGTTACTTTTGTCAAATTGATGGTTTAGTCACACCTTGCTAAAAAGATGGAACATAATCAACTAAACTTCGTTGTGCCCATTAATTTTTTTATTGTTGACATACGATAGGTGAAAATGGAGACGGAGATTTGAGGAGGCTTAGTATGCATTGGATTACAATTATTCTAATAGGAATCGCTGCGAATTTAGATAACTTGGGGATTGGTCTAGCCTATGGAGTTAAACAAGTTAAAATTCCAATTTTATCAAATGCTGTGATTGCTGTTATGTCGATGATTGTCACATATGTCGCAGTAACAGCTGGTAGCACAGTTGTTGAGTATATTTCACCGCATACTGCCAATTTACTAGGGAGTTTACTACTGTGTGTGATTGGTATATGGACTTTGATGTCCAATAATTTTTCTAATCAGCGGATAGCAGGAAATCCCGAATTATTTGATGAAGATAAAAATCTAGTAATCTCAACAAGAGAAGCAATGGCACTTGGCTTTGTCTTGTCAGCAAACTGTTTAGCAGGCGGGATTGCAATAGGCGCAAATGGCATCTCAGCCCTTTGGACAGTCATTTCCATCGGCGTATTTTCCTTTATCACAGTTGGAGTAGGAAGTAGATGTGGCTCTTTACTAGCTAAAACGTTTATTGGCAAGCATTCTACAGCAATCTCAGGATGGCTACTTATCATGATTGGTATTTTTGAGGTTTTTGCAAAATAATATATTGCTGCGGCTAAATATCACCAAATATTGGTGATATTCTTTTTATTACATAGAGAGGGATGTACTGATGACTCGACTTTTTTTTTATGTTTTAAAAATTTATTTTTAATTACTTGACGTAACTAAATTATTAATATATAGTAGGTTACAGAAAGTAATTAAAAACTTTTCATAAGCTAAGATGTAAACAAATAAGTAACTACAAATGTTTATCCTATCCAATTTTGGGTAACATAAAAGATGTAGTTGCTTCATATTTTAAAATATATCTCGAAATCGAGATAAAATCAACCAATTGGAGGAATTTATAATGGCAAAATGGAACATTGATTTAGGACACTCAGCAATTAACTTTCAAGTAAAACACATGATGGTATCAAAAGTTAAGGGTGTATTTGACAGTTACTCAGCTGATATTGAGGCAGCAGATCTTGCAGATTTAACAACTGCTAACATTAGTTTTACAATCGATCCAGCAAGTATTAATACACGTAGCGAAGATCGCGATAATCATTTAAAAGCAGCAGATTTCTTTGATGCCGAAAAATATCCAACGATTACGTTTAAATCTACAAATATTGCTAAAAAAGCAGGCGATGAATATGCAGTAACTGGTGATTTAACAATCAAAGACGTTACAAAATCAGTAACATTTGATACAGAATTTAATGGAAAAGGCACAAATCCATGGGGTCAAGAAGTATACGGCTTTGAAGCTGAAACAACAATTAATCGTGAAGACTTTGGTCTAACTTGGAATGCGGCATTAGAAACTGGTGGAGTCCTTGTTGGGAAAGATATTAAAGTAACGGTTGAATTAGAAATTAATCCAGCTTAAAAATAGATAGCTAGGGCATGTTTGAAGTAATCTTCAAACATGCTTTTTATATAGCTCAAAATAGATACTTGTGAATGAAGAAATCTAGTAAAAAGAATTTGAGAAAAATTTCCAGTAAATAAGTTTCTTGCATATTTTTAGTAATTACTGCATATAAATCATCATATTGTTTTTGGGGGCGATAGGATGAATGTATTAGTGACAGGTGGCTATGGTTTTATTGGCAGTGCAGTAGGTAGGCGCTTTTTTGAAGAAGGTGCAACGGTTTATATTATTGATAATTTAAGTACGGGGCATTTACGGAATGTTGACTTTGAGCATAAATCCTATCTTTTAAATGTTGAGGATGAGGTTTGCGAGCATCTCTTTAAGGAAATAAACTTTGATGTGGTCGTCCATTGTGCAGCGCAAACGAGCGTGCAGCAATCTATCCAGGAGCCAGTAAAGGATATTTTGACAAATATAGTTGGGCTTAGCCAAATGCTTTTTTTATCATCCAAGTATAAGGTACAGCACTTTGTCTTTGCCTCCTCAGCAGCTGTTTACGGGGATAGTCACTATCCTCCATTAGAGGAATCAGATGTCTGTGAACCAATATCTATGTACGGATTAAACAAGAGCATTGGCGAAACCTACTGTGAGAAATGGCAAAAAGATTATCGTTTGCCCGTTCTTATCTATAGATTTGCCAATGTTTTCGGGCCAAGACAGCAAATGCAAGGTGAAGCAGCTGTGATTCCAAGTATGTTAAAAAGCAGTATGGCAGGTAAACCATTTACAATTTATGGTGATGGTGAACAAACACGTGATTTTATTTATGTAGACGATATTGCTGATGCTATTTACGCAGGTGTATCTGCACGTTTACAAGGCACGTATAATGTATCCACTAATGAGGCTTGGTCAATTCACCAGGTCATCTTACTGCTTCAACACTTAAACCATCCACTTGAAATTCAATATGCCCCAGCACGAGAAGGAGATATTGAGCATTCATTTTTAAATAATGATAAATTAGCCAATGCAATTGGTTGGAAGCCTAAAATTTCTTTTGCAGAAGGCATTGAACGTACATTGCATGCGCTACAAAATGAATCATTGGCAGAAATTCAACAAAAAAGTGGATAAAGTAAAAAGACATATTACATTGAGTAATATGTCTTTTTCTATGTCTATAGTATAATAATTCATTAAAGAAATGGTTGTGGACGGAGGCTTACATATGCTTGTAGATTTTAGAGTAAAGAATTGTTTAAGTTATAAAGATGATACGTTGTTTTCAATGGTAGCTGGAAGTCGCCTACGAAAATGGAAGGATACCCATACAATTCAGTTTGATACACTTCGTCTTGTAAAAAGCGCATTTATTTTTGGTCCAAATGGAAGCGGAAAATCTAATCTGTTTACGGCTATTAAAGTATTACGTTCCTTGCTTTTTAATTTTGAAAACTTAAATAATGTAAAGCAGTTACGTCTACCCTATCAACCGTTTAAGTTAGGAAGTCAGCAAGACAAACCAACAGAGTTTATGATATCGCTTTTTTTGGACGGAGCTTTATATGATTATGAAATTCAGTATAATGCTTCTCAAGTTCTCTATGAACGTCTTGTGAAAACGAACAAGTCACTGAAGGAAGAATTATTTGTCAGACAATGGGATGGTGCAGAATATTCTTATGAGACATTTCAAACAGCTTCACAGGAATTGACAAAATATACACGTAATAATACAGCCTTTCTATCCGTATTACATGTTTTTAATGATCCAGACGCTTTAAAGATATTCGATTGGTTTTTACATAAAATTCTTTTCCTAGATGAAGCAAATCGGTTATCAAGTCATCCTCTTATTCGTAAACTTGAAGAGGAGCCCTTTAAAAAGGAAGTGATCAAACTGCTAAAAATTGCAGACCTCTCCATTCAAGATGTCACGGCTAGACGTGTGGAACGCAGAGAGAAAAATACAATTGGCTATGAGTTTGATTCGCCTGAGGTGATTCAAGAAGTAGATATTGATCTACATTATTTATCATTTGATGAAGCAGGTGCACCGATAGGGACAAAAACAATTAATTGGACAATGGATTCTAAGGGCACAGTGCGAATGCTACATTTAGCCTGTGTGATGGTGGATGCTTATAATAAAGGAAAAACCATTTTTATAGACGAATTCGACACAGCCTTCCATGTATCGATTTGTGAGTTTTTAATGGCTATTATGAATAGCAAACGCAATAGCAGTAATCAATTTGTCGTGACAAGTCATGAAATAGAATTACTTGATCAGCCACTACGCGCCGATCAAATTTGGTTTGTTAATAAAAGCTTTAAAAATGAATCGGAACTATACTCCTTATTTGATTTTGCAGATTTACAAAGGAAACGTGGAGATCTTTCTTATGCGAAACGCTATATGAAAGGGGAATTTGGTGCAACGCCTGTCATTAATGAGTATTTATCTGAACAATACTTAGAAGAAGCGGAGGTATCTGAGCAGTGAGAGTACGTCAACAAGGGAGCCGAACACTGCGTAAAACTATTTTAATTTATTGTGAAGGTGAAACAGAACGCATCTATTTTGAACAAATGCGTATTTTAAAGCGCTCTAAGATGGTTAGCGTCAAAATAAAAAACGTTAAACGTTCAGCGATTAAGCTTGCCCAACATGCTTATCGAGATTCCAGCTACCAATACTTTGATGAAGTTTGGATTGTTTTTGATAAGGATGATCTAACCGAAAAGCAACTAGAGGAAGTAAATCAATTTTGTGAGGAAAAAAATATTCATATTGCCTATACAAATGAAGCATTTGAATTGTGGTTACTCTTGCATTTTGAGGAAGTTGATAGTACAGAAAAGTACCCTCGTGCTGTCCTTAATGACAAAATGGAACAGCATCTTGGTGTGAGTCGTTATTTCCGGCATAAGGCTGATGAATCCCTCATAGCCCCCATTGCATTACGACATGAGTTAGCGATTAAAAATTGCACAGATATGATGGCACTTCGAGAGACAGAGAGCCGTGACAACCCATACTGTAACATACATGAAATGATACGATACATATTTTAAGAATGAGCAGGTTTTCTATTAACAAATAGAAGCCTGTTTTTTATCTTTGCATAATGCTTTGTCGGAATGAAGGTATGTTTCTTTTTCCGAAACATATAGTGTATATGGAGCGAAATTAGTACATGTATGAAAGGGGATTGTGTGGATAACTCAAAGTCGAATCAATCCAAAAATGGAGAAGGAAACCCAAAGGATCATCAATTAGAGCCGTTTCGTGTCGAGAATGAGGGTACGAAAATGACAACGAATCAGGGACTAAGGGTGTCCAATGATGAGGATTCGTTAAAGGCAGGTGTTCGTGGTCCGACAATTATGGAGGATTTTCATCTTAGAGAAAAAATTACCCATTTTGATCATGAACGTATTCCAGAGCGTGTTGTACATGCCAGAGGTTTTGCAGCACATGGCGAGTTTGAATTATATGAATCCATGTCGGAATATACGAAGGCAAAATTTTTGCAGGATCCGAAAAAGAAGACACCTGTGTTTGTCAGATTTTCGACAGTGGTAGGGAGCTTAGGTTCAATGGACACAGCTCGTGATGTACGTGGGTTTGCAACAAAATTTTATACGGATGAGGGGAATTATGATTTAGTTGGTAATAACATCCCTGTATTTTTTATTCAGGATGCCATTAAGTTTCCCGATTTAATTCATGCCGTAAAGCCTGAGCCTCATAATGAAATGCCACAAGCAGCCTCCGCACACGATACTTTTTGGGATTTTGTAGCCAGTAATCAGGAAATTGCACATATGGTAATGTGGGTAATGTCTGACCGTGCCATTCCACGAAGCTTTCGTATGATGGAAGGTTTCGGTGTGCATACATTCCGTTTCGTCAATGACAAGGGAAGATCAAGATTTGTGAAATTCCACTGGAAGCCTGTGTTAGGAGTGCATTCTCTTGTTTGGGATGAAGCACAAATAATTGCAGGGAAGGATCCAGATTTTCAACGGAGAGATTTATGGGAAGCCATCGAAATTGGAGATTATCCAGAGTTTGAGTTAGGCATACAGATACTAGAACCTGAAGATGAATTTAAATTTGATTTTGATATTTTAGATGCGACAAAGCTTTGGCCAGAGGAATTAGTACCTGTGAAGAAAATTGGAAAGATGACCTTAAATCGCAATGTGGATAATGTCTTTGCTGAAACAGAGCAAGTTGCCTTTCATCCAGGTAATGTTGTACCTGGCATAGATTTTACGAATGATCCTCTACTACAAGGTCGATTGTTTTCCTATTTAGATACACAATTGATTCGATTAGGTGGACCAAATTTTGCAGAAATCCCTATTAATCGCCCGATTTGCCCAGTGCATAACAATCAACGTAATGGCTTTAGTCGACAGACCATTAATTTAGGCAGGGTAAGCTATCATAAAAATTCATTAGCAAATAATACACCAGCTACCTCTACTGCAAGAGAAGGCGGATATGTTCATTATGAAGAAAAGGTTGAAGGAAGAATCACGAGAGCGCGTAGTAAATCCTTTGACGATCACTTTTCACAAGCAAGGCTATTTTGGAACAGCATGTCTCCACCTGAAAAACAACACATTATCGATGCCTTTAGCTTCGAAGTAGGAAAAGTGAAAAGTAAATCTGTTCGACAGCAAGTAGTGGATATGTTTGTTCATGTGGATAAAGTAATGGCTACCACAGTGGCAGACAACGTTGGTGTTAATCGACCTAATGGCGAGCAGTCTAAAGTAACGGCCTCTTCACCTGCACTGAGTCAAGCCAATACTGTTAAATTACCCTATACGTTGAAAGTAGGCGTCTTAATTGGTGATGGCTTTGATGCAAATGAAGTCGGGGAAGTATTGAAATATTTAACAAGACAAGGTGTGCGCTATAGCATAATCTCTGATCGACTAGGTGTGGTAATAGGGAATAATGGTGTGCAATTAACGGCTACTGACACATTTATTACAACCGATGCTGTATTATTTGACTCATTATATGTTGTTGGAGTAAAGGCAAGTAATCAGGCGAAATTCAATACTTATATCGTCAATTATATAAATGAAGCATATCGTCACTTTAAGCCTATAGGATTTGCTGCAACTGGCACAACCTTCTTCAATATGTCGAATGCCAATGTAGGGCCAGGAATCGTTTTAGCTACAGGTAATAAAGATTTTCCGAAAAAGTTTGTAGCTGCCATTGCCCAGCAACGATTTTGGCAACGAAATATTTATTAAAAAGATCAATGAGCGTCGAATACTCATGAAAGAGAAGCAAATACCCGCGGAGAGAAAGCCTTATACCTGCGAAAGAGAAACGAATGCTCATAAACGTATACAAATAAGTCAAAAGGCCTTTCATTGTAATGAAAGGCTTTTACTATGTCTGTCATTGCATTCAAAATTTGCAAATGATATGGTGGTACATGAGGTGAAAATTATGGAAAATTTTGATATTGCTATTATTGGAGCGGGACCAGGTGGCTATGTGGCTGCCATACATGCAGCCAAGAATGGCAAAAAAGTAGCACTCATCGAACGAGATAAATTGGGAGGAGCCTGCTATAATGTTGGCTGCATTCCATCAAAGATTTTATTGGAGCATAGTAAACTTGTGCAGGAAATAAAAAGAGGGAATAGCTGGGGAATAGAAGTGCCTAAAGTGGAAATTAATTTTCCTCGACTAATGCAACGGAAAGATACAATTATTCATGAACTACTAACAAACATTGAGCACTATATTATCAATAATCATATAACTTTATATCGTGGTGAAGCTTCAGTCGTAAAGGACTTAACGATAACTATCGGGAATGAGACGATAATGGCATCAGATATAATTTTAGCGACAGGTAGTAAACCCTTTGTTCCACGATTCGAAGGGTTAGAGACATCCACCTACTATACGACGGACACATTTTTTGAGATAGACAAGCTTCCAGCACAGCTAACAATCATTGGCGGGGGCGTAATTGCCATTGAAATGGCGTTTAGTTTAGCACCACTTGGTACAAAGGTAACAGTGCTTAATCATAGCGAGGATATTTTACAAACGGAAGAGGCGGAAGCAATACCGCTGATTCGAGAAAAGATGAAGAAATTTGGTATTGAACTTGTGACAGATTTTCATTTTGAAAAATTTGAAGGTAATATCATTCATACATCTAAAGGATCTTATACATATGAAAACCTTTTATTTGCTACTGGACGTCGTCCCAATATAGAAATTGCTGAGCAACTAGGATTAGCTTTTGATGGTCGATTAATCGCTGTTAATGAGCATTTTGAAACAAGCCTGCCGAATATTTATGCGATAGGTGACTTAGTGGGTGGTTATCAACTTGCACATTCTGCCAGTGCTGAAGGAATTTACGTTGTCGATTATATTGTAGGAAATCAACCAATACCAATTGATCAAACAAGCATTCCACGTTGTGTTTATACAAACCCTGAAATTGCTACATTTGGTTTACTAGAAGAGCAAGTCAAGGCACCGTACATTGTAACGAAAATGCCACTACAAACAAACCCAAAGGCATTAATGGAGGGGAATACTGAAGGCTTTGTCAAGCTAATTTCATCTAAGGATAATGGGCAAATTTTAGGGGCTTGTGTAGTAGCTGATGGTGCAACAGAAATACTTAATGCACTATTAGCAACAAAAAATGCTGGGGGTACAGCTCGAACACTTGCACATATGATTTTTCCACATCCTACTGTATCGGAGCATATTGGAGATGTGGCTAAAGCTGTGTTTGGGAAAGCAATACACCAATAAAAAGCTGTTGACATTCTAGAAATTTATGTTAAATTAATTTTATAAGAATACTAGGAATTTAAGTTAACTAGACATCTAGAGGCTTCTATTTTACAAAACGGTGTTTCATCGATTTGTAGAATAGGGGCCTTTTATAACATTGCTAAAAGGAGTGGGCAAGATGACAAAAGCAGTCATTATTAATGGAAGTAATTCGAAAAATTCTAGAGTTACCGCCATTCATGAAAAGGTGGAGAATCATTTTATTGCACAAGGAGTAGAGGTTCACTCAAATTATATACATGAGCTCCCAGCTACAGATTTATTAACAGCGAATTTTTCTAGTAAGCAAATACAGTCTGAAAATGAGCATGTTAAGGAAGCAGATTTTATTGTCATCCTTACACCAATTTATAAAGCATCCTATACAGGTATTTTGAAGACTTACTTGGATCTACTACCGCAAAAAGCCTTGCTCGATAAGGCTATACTCCCCATTGCTGTAGGAGGTTCGATTAGTCATTTGTTGGCATTGGAATATGCATTAAAGCCAGTATTAGCTGTACTAGGAGCCACTTCCATTACCAATTCTGTTTACATTGTAGATAAACAAATTATACGTTTGGAAGAGGGCGGCTTTGCGATAGAAGAAGAGGCTATCAGTAGACTTGAAGCACAATTAAATCAGTTGCAGCAAGCATTCATTGTTAATTAGAATAAATAAAAACGCATTATAGGGGTATCCTATAATGCGTTATTTTTTAATTTCCTTCTGGATTTTCTTCATTCTCCACAGGTATTGTAGAGAGATATAAGAAAGCCTCATCTTGCAATAGCAATATTTTTTCTTCACAAATTCCATGCGATAATGGTCCAGAAAAAATGGACTCCCACCATGTTCCTGTTGTTGTTGTCATTCATCTACGCCCCCGTTTCGGTTTTAATATGTAGTTGTATATTTCCCGAGATGAAAAAACTAAAACATTTCATTTCACATATTGCTATTTCACCCCCTCGATGTAGAAAGAGGATTTTTGCCTCTCGATGTTGTATCGTATAGACAAAGATAGTTTGTTTCAAAATGAAAAAACTATGTATGCCATTTTAAAAAAAGGGGTGCTTTATTGATGAATTTTACGTCAAAAGATGTGGAAAATATGATTACAGAGCAACGTCAATTTTATTTTTCACGTGCTACAAAAAGTGTGAAATTTAGAAAAGAGCAATTAAAGAAATTAAAAACTTCAATTTTGAAATATGAGAAGGAAATATTAAATGCGCTTTACTTAGACCTTCGTAAAAGTGAATTTGAAGCGTATGCAACAGAAATTGGCATTGTATTAGATAGTATTTCATATATGGTAAAACATGTAGAAGAATGGATGGAACCAGAAGCAGTCAAAACACCAATACAATATCAAATGGGCAAGAGCTTTATTGTTCGTGAGCCCTATGGCGTAACGTTAATTATTGGGCCATTTAATTATCCATTCCAACTTGTAATGGAGCCACTGATTGGCGCCATAGTTGGAGGAAACACAGCAATCGTCAAACCATCAGAAACCTCTGTACACACAGCAGTCATTGTGAAAAAAATCATTGAGGAAACATTCCCGTCTTCATATGTACGTGTCGTGGAAGGCGAAAAGGAAGAGGTTACGGCTCTTATTCATGCTTCCTTCGATTATATCTTTTTTACAGGTAGTGTAGCCGTTGGTAAAGTAGTAGCAAAAGCTGCTGCAGAACGTTTGACACCAGTTGCGTTAGAGCTTGGTGGCAAAAGTCCAGCAATTGTCGATCAAACAGCAAATCTAGAGGTAGCAGCAAAGCGGATTGTGTGGGGTAAATTTACTAATACTGGACAGACATGTGTGGCCCCTGATTATCTGCTTGTACACAAAGACGTTTATGACCGTTTTATGAAAATATTAAAAGAAACAATCCGTTCGTTTTATGGCAAAAATCCTTTAAAAAGCCCTGATTATGGACGTATCGTTAATTTAAAACAATTTGATCGTTTACAGCAAATAATTGTGGACGAACGTGATGCCATTACATATGGTGGACGAATAGATCGGGATGATTTATATATTGAACCTACAATCGTAGAATATGTAAAATGGACAAGTCCATCCATGCAGGAAGAACTATTTGGTCCTATCTTACCTGTTATGATGTATAGTGATTTGCCACTTGCCATTCATCAAATCCGGCAATTACCAAAGCCTTTAGCGGCATACTTCTTCTCAGAACATGAAAAAGCCATGCAATACTTTTTAGAAGAATTACCATTTGGTGGGGGATGTATTAACGACACCATCACACATGTTGGAAATTTACATTTACCATTTGGTGGTGTAGGTCCATCAGGTGTGAAAGCATACCATGGCAAAGCGAGCTTTGAAAACTTTACTCACCCGAAATCTATCTTGAAGAAATCTTCCAAGCTGGAGACAAATGTGTTGTTCCCGCCATATAAACAGAAAGTGAAAATTGTGCGCTCAATTATGAAATAGTTTAACAATGGAGGTATCTTCTTGATGCCTCCATTGTAACTATAAGCTTACCATGCATAGACAAGTGTTCTCTAAATAACCTTTTCTCGTTATGTCGAAAAATGCCGATTGGTGATTATAAATGAAAATTTGAAGAAAACATGATTTTTTCCTCAAATGAAAGCGGTTTCGTTGAAAAAACACTAGAGAGGCATTTTATTTATCATGAAATAAGTAGTAAAATAAGTTCAATAGAACGTGGGGGATTTCATATTGTCGTTTTTTGTCGATTATTAAGAATGATGACATGAGTGTAGAGATTGATTGGAGGATTATGAAATGTATGCAGAGGAATTGTTAAGCGCATTACCTTTGAAAAAAATAATTGGCGTGCTGCCAGATCAGGTTAGCGATATCGTAGTAGATTCAAGAAGTGTGCAACCAAATAGCATGTTTGTTTGTATCAAAGGGTATACAGTAGATGGGCATGATTATGCGCAAAAGGCTGTAGATGGTGGCGCAACAATTGTTGTGACGGAGCGAGAATTACCGTTAGGAGAGACAATCGCACAAGTGATTGTGAAAGATACAGATCGTGCAGTAGGTTTACTAGCTGCAAAGTTCTTTGATTATCCTTCAAAGGACATAACGATGATTGGTGTAACGGGAACGAATGGTAAAACATCCGTAACAGGAATTATTCAAAATATAATGCATGGTATGGGCGAGAAATCGGCTTTATCAGGCACAATTGGCTTTAATTTAAATGGAATTTTATATGAATCAGCTAATACAACGAGTGATGCGTTATCGACACAACAAATGATTTTCCGTGCAAAAATGGAAGGCTGTCGATTAATGACAATGGAAGTTTCATCACACGGGTTAGCACTTGGACGTTTAGCAGGTGTTGATTATGATATCGCTATTTTTACGAATCTAACGCACGATCATCTTGATTTCCATGGTACGATGGAGGAATATGGCCATGCAAAAGGCTTATTATTTTCCCAACTTGGACAAGATTTAGAAAAAAATAAATTTGTTGTGTTGAATGCAGACGATGCTTGGTCAGAGAGATATGCTGCAATGACACCATTTCCAGTGTGGACATATGGTTTAAAAAATGAAAATGCTGATTTCCGCGCCATTAACTGTGAATATCACGACTATATGACATCATTTGACGTGGAAATGCCTGAAGGAATTTATCGTGTAAAAATGAATTTGCTTGGGGAATTTAATATTTATAATGTATTGGCAGCCATGATTGCGTTTTATGGTAGGGGCTATTCAATGGAGTCCATTATTGAACAAATCGAGCAACTACCGCCAGTCAAGGGTCGTATGGAGAAAGTATGTTCAGATCTACCTGTGCAAATTTTTATTGATTATGCCCATACTCCAGATGCAATTGAAAAGGCAATTCAAGCAGCGCAACCTTATAAAAAGGGCAAGTTGATTTTCTTAGTTGGAACAGGTGGCAATCGTGATAAATCAAAGCGTCCTGCCATGGCTGAAAAAGCGTCTGCTGCGGAATATGTTATTTTAACGACAGATGATCCACGCTATGAAGACTACGATAGTATTACAGGCGATCTTGCTAAAGGTATGCTTCATGATAATTATGCTTGTATTGGAGATCGTGCAGAGGCAGTGCGCCATGCGATTGAAATTGCTGAACCAGGTGACATGATTATTTTTGCTGGTAAAGGCCATGAGGATTATCAAATTATCGAAAATACCAAATTTCCACATAGTGATGCAGAAATTGCGATAGAAGCAGGCCGATTAAAATTCGTGTGATGAAAGCTAAATTCTTAGGAAACCCTTTTAGTTGTAACTAAAGGGTTTTCTTTTTTGAGATTTCATGTAAAAAGGTTGTACGAAAGGCAAGTCTTCTTTTATTATTATTAAGTATGAAAAAAGGAGAATGACGAGATGAATTCAAATTTAGAACAAGATATACTATCGCGTCGTACTTTTGCCATTATCAGTCACCCTGATGCTGGGAAAACGACGATTACAGAAAAGCTTTTACTTTTTGGTGGTGCCATTCGTGATGCAGGTACAGTAAAAGGTAAAAAAACAGGTAAATTTGCAACATCGGACTGGATGGAGATCGAAAAACAACGTGGGATATCGGTTACTTCATCTGTCATGCAATTCGATTATAACGGCTCTCGTGTGAATATCTTGGATACCCCTGGTCACCAAGATTTCTCGGAAGACACATATCGTACATTGATGGCTGTAGATAGTGCCGTCATGGTAGTGGATGCTGCGAAAGGGATCGAGGCACAGACTTTAAAGCTATTTAAGGTTTGTAAAATGCGTGGTATTCCTATTTTTACATTTATTAATAAGTTAGACCGTCAAGGGAAAGAGCCGCTTGAATTGATCGAAGAGCTTGAAGAGGTATTAGGTATCAATGCATATCCTATGAACTGGCCAATCGGTATGGGTAAAGAGTTTCTTGGTATTTATGATCGTTACAATAAACGCATTGAGCAATTCCGTACAGATGAAGCGGAACGTTTCTTACCAATTGACGACAATGGGGAGCTTGCTGTGGAGCATCCAATGAAGGTGACTTCTTATTATTCACAAGCAATGGACGATATTTTACTTTTAGATGAAGCGGGAAATGCATATTCTGAGGAAAAAATTCGTCGTGGGGAATTAACACCTGTATTCTTTGGTTCAGCATTAACGAACTTTGGTGTTCAAACATTCCTGGAAACCTATTTACAATTCGCACCGACGCCGCAGCCAAGAATTACTGAAGATGAGCAGTTTATTGATCCTGTGGAGCATGATGAGTTTTCAGGTTTTATTTTCAAGATTCAGGCCAATATGAATCCAGCACACCGTGATCGTATTGCCTTTGTACGTATTGTTTCTGGTAAATTTGAACGTGGAATGAATATGACGTTATCTCGTACAGGGAAGTCATTTAAAGTCACACAATCTACACAGTTCCTTGCAGACGATCGTGAGACAGTAGATGAAGCAGTTGCTGGTGATATTATTGGTTTGTACGATACAGGAACATACCAAATTGGAGACACTGTTGTAGGTGGCAAGAAAACATTCCAATTTGAAAAATTACCACAGTTTACACCAGAATTATTCGTCCGTGTCACGGCGAAGAACGTTATGAAATCAAAGCAATTCCATAAAGGGATTTTACAATTAGTGCAAGAGGGTGCTATTCAATACTATAAAACGCTGCATACAGAGGAAGTTATACTTGGAGCAGTTGGTCAATTACAATTTGAAGTATTTGAACATCGTATGAAAAATGAATACAATGTGGAAGTAAAAATGGAGCCAATTGGTTCGAAAATCGCACGCTGGATTGAAAATGAAGAGGATGTCAAAGAATCAATGTCATCAGGTCGATCAATGCTTGTAAAAGACCGTTTTGACAATCTTGTTTTCCTATTTGAAAATGAGTTCGCTATGCGTTGGTTTGCAGATAAAAACGAAAACATTAAACTTTATAGCCTTTTATAATTATAAAACACGAATCGACAATTTTGCGATTCGTGTTTTTTTGCAAGGAAAAATGACACTGTTTGTAGAATATATACATTATTAGGAAATATAAGTTTCCTTAGAGATAGTATCTCAATAACAGGAGCTTATTTATAAAATAATCTCCTTTTCGGCTATCATAGAAAGGAAGAGGTAGAAAAGGAGTTTGTTTATATGAATATTAGTCATTTTTCTATTAAAAGACCTGTCTTTACGATTGTTACTATGCTTTTTGTCATCATACTAGGCGGTGTATCTTTATTAAAAATACCGATTACGTTAATTCCAGAGTTAAATCCTCCTATTGGAGTGGTTGTCACCTCTTATCCTGGGGCAAGCCCGACGGAGGTAAATGAAAAGATAACGAAGCCATTAGAGGCTACACTTGCCACCTTACCTGGTATCAAAAAAATCCAGTCAACCTCCCAGGAAGGCTCCAATTTAATTGTGCTTGAGTTCAACTGGTCCACAAATATGGATGTTGTCCAACTTGATATTTTACAGCGAATTGATATGACCCCATTGCCTAATGATGCTGGCAAGCCTAGTTTCCTAAAATTTGATCCGTCTCAATTTCCTATTATTCAGCTGTCTTTACGTGCGGAAAATAATCAAGTAGATGTACGTGTATTAGCAGAGCACTTAGAGAAGGAACTGCTACGGACAGAGGGTGTTGCCAGTGTGAATGTTTCTGGCAAATTGATTGATGAAATCCAAATAGTATTGGATGAAGCAAAGCTAGTTGAAAAAGGCTTGACTCAGACAGACGTGATGCAAATAGTTCAAGCGAATAATGTGTCTCTTCCTGGTGAGCCTGTTTCAACAGATGATGGCAAAATGCTAACAACACGTATAGTTAGCACATTATCTTCTCCGGAAAGTATTGCCAATTTAATTGTTTCGGTGGACCCTTTAACGGGCAAATCATTAACCATTGGTGATCTTGCAACCGTTGAGAGGACAGAACAACAATCTATTACCACAACACGAGCAAATGAGCATCCAGCAGTTCTTATGTCTGTATTACAGGAATCTGGTGCAAATACGGCAGAGGTTTCTAAGGATTTCCAGAAGGCCTTAGAGACATTACTAAAGAAAGATCAGTATAAAGGTATCACAGCAGATATTTTAATTGATCAAGGTAATTATGTGGATTTAGCGATTAGTAATATTGGCTCTTCCCTACTCTTAGGTGGATTATTTGCGATGTTCATCCTATTTGTTTTTTTACGTAGTGTAAAGAGTCCGATCATTATTGGTATTGCGATTCCTTACTCCGTTATTGTCACATTTGTTTTGATGTTTTTTGCGGATTTTTCCCTCAATATTATGACATTAGGTGCTCTGGCACTTGGAATTGGTATGCTTGTGGATAATGCCATAGTCGTTATTGAGAATATAGAAAGACATCTAGGACTAGAAAAGGACCCGATAACTGCAGCAAAGGAAGGAACAAAGGAAGTAGCCCTTGCCATTACAGCTTCCACTTTAACCACAATAGCAGTATTCATTCCTGTTATGTTCATCGAAGGATTGATTGGTCAAATATTTACAGAGTTTGCCTTAACAATCTCATTCAGCTTAATTGCATCTTTAGTAGTTGCGCTTACAGTCGTTCCGATGCTAGCAAGTCGACTTTTAAAAATGAAAAACAATAATTTTTATGTACAACGCAGTAAATCACGTTTTTATAGGCATTACAAGGCGTCAATTGTATGGGTACTAAAGCATCGAATGCTTATACTGCTTTTTACAGTGGTTTGCTTTAGTCTTTCTTTGTTTGGACTGACTAGAATAGGTACTGAATTTTTACCGCCTACAGATGAGGGATTCACCTCTATAAGTGTCAATCTTGAAAAAGGTGTCGCTGTATCAGAAACAGAAAAGATTGTTAAGCAAATTGAGGAACGTTTAAAGCAGGAAAAGGATGTAGATGTGTATGTTAGTTTAATTGGCGGTACACAACAATCCCAAGCACGTGGACAAACTAGCGCCAACCAAGCTGAGATATATGTAAAGCTTGTCCCATTAGCAGAAAGGCAACGTTCCATTTTTAAATTTGTAGAAGAGCTAGAACAAGATATACAGGGAGAGCTTGAAGAGCAAGCTGAAATTACATTTAATGTATCGACAGCTACAGGATCGTCACCACACACCTTAACATTCCGTTTAACAGATTCCGATGAACAGAGGCTACAGCAAACTGTTAAGAAAGTGCAGCAGGAACTACTAGCGATTCAGCAAGTGACAAATGTCTCTACGGATTTAGATAATACTGTTCAAGAGATTCAAATTGAGGTTAATCGTGAAAAAGCAAAAGACTATGGTTTTGCTCCAGCACAAATCGCTCAAACTGTAAATCAAATGACAAAAGGTCAATTAACGTCCCAATTGATTACTGATGACGGTGCAGTATTACCCGTTTATACAGGTTTTGGGCAGTCATTTAATACGAGTATAGATGCTTTAAAAGCCATGCAGCTGCGTTCGCCAGCAGGATTATTTGTAAAATTAGAGGAAGTGGCTACCGTTTCTATACAAGAGGGGCCGGTATCCATTCGTCGTTCTGATCAAGCAGCAGCAGTGGCCTTTTTTGTAGATTATGAAACAAAGGAATCGTTGGGAGGAATCTCTGCAAAAGTAGATAAAGCATTAGAACAAGTTAATTTACCATCTACTACTCAAGTTGTGTTCAGTGGGGACAGAGAGCTCTATGATAGTGCAATTGATGATATGTTACTAGCTGTGATGCTAGCCATCGTGCTTGTATATATTGTGATGGCAGCTCAATTTGAGTCATTTAAATATCCGTTTGTTATCATGTTTACTGTCCCATTAATGATCATTGGTGTGGCGATAGCTATGTTCCTAACAAATACTTTAATTGGTGTAACCTCAGTTATCGGTATCCTAGTACTAGTAGGAATAGTCGTAAATAACGGTATTGTGCTGGTAGATTATATTAATCAGCAAAAGGCAATGGGCATGCCAGCTTATGAGGCAATTTTACTTGCTACCCAAGATCGGCTTCGTCCAATTTTAATGACAGCCTTAACAACTATTTTAGGGCTATTACCACTCGCACTGGGCATTGGAGAAGGGACCGAGATGAATCAGCCAATGGGGATTGCTGTTATCGGAGGGCTTATGACCTCAACTTTACTGACGCTGTATATTGTACCGATCATTTACAGTTTAATGGATAAAGAAACAAGAAAGATGCACTAGGTTCAAGGGGGAATGGGAGATGAAGGTTCATTTTTTTACAGGTTTTCCTGGTTTCATTTCGAGTCAACTAATTCGAGCATTATTTCAAAAGAAACAAGCACAACAAGTAATTACCATCGTATTGGCAGGTGAAACCATAAAGGCACATAAAGAAAAAAACAAAATATTAGAGGATTTTCCTGACTGTTCGATTCGAATTGTGGAAGGCGATATTACACTACCAAACCTTGGATTAGAAAATCAAATCATCAAAGAAATTGTACCGCAAATTGAAGTGCTTTGGCATTTAGCTGCTATCTATGATTTAGCTGTACCACGTGATATTGCCTGGAAGGTAAATGTTCATGGTACAACAATGGTTAATGATTTTGTTCGCACCTTACCAAATTTACAGCGCTATATGTATTTCAGCACTGCCTATGTGGCTGGTACACGTGAGGGCATACTGCGTGAAAATGAATTAATTCGACCAAGAGCATTTAAAAACAACTATGAGGAAACAAAATATGAGGCTGAGCACCGAGTAGAAGATTTAAAATCGGAAATACCATTGACAATAATTAGACCTGGAATTGTTCGTGGTCATTCCCAAACTGGTGAAACCATTAAATTTGATGGTCCTTATTTCTTCTTAAACTTAGTTGAACGTTTAAAGGGTTTACCTTTTATTCCGTACATTGGTCAAACTTCATCGACAATTAATGTAGTGCCAGTTGATTATATTATAAATGCTTCTACTTTTCTGGTTAGTGAACAGAGTGCAGAAGGGAAGACACTTCATTTAACTGATCCTAATCCTCACCCTGTACAGGAGGTATACCGTACAATGGTGAAACTAGTTACAAATTCTTATCCAAAAGGACGTTTACCATTTACATTGGCTAAGCTTTCATTGCAGATTCCATTTATTCGAAAAAAATTAGGTGTCGAACAAGAAACATTAGATTATTTAACATGGAATGCTTCATTTGATACGACTGAAGCACATCATATCTTACAAAAAGGTGGTATTACATGTCCTGATTTTATACAGACGATGCCAAAAATGATTGAGTTTTATTTAGCACATAAGGAAGAGAAGAGCTATCAAATTCAGATTAAGTAACGAAAAAAACATATAGATATTTTTGTCAGTTGTAAATGATAGTGCTATAATATTTGAAAGAAGATACCTTCGACAATTTGTCAAAGGGGAGTAGCTAACAGGTAATTAACTTTCCCTGGTTTCACATTCGTCAAGACATGGTACAACCATCGGGTGTGATAGTGAATGGCTCTATACGTATGACGTGTAGATTGAAGTACCATAAATAGAAAGGGTACGAATTTACTTAGCGAGACCTTTGCCTGAATTAGGGCAGGGGTTTTTTTCTTTTATACTTGAATGACAGGGTCATTGAGGGTATAGAGAGCTTAGAGGAGGCACTAGAATGGAAGCGATTTTATTACAATATGGCTGGGTATTAATTGTCCTTGTTGTATTAGAGGGATTACTAGCAGCTGATAACGCGGTAGTAATGGCTGTTATGGTGAAGCATTTACCACAAGAGCAGCAAAAAAAGGCGTTATTTTATGGACTATTTGGAGCATTGATATTCCGATTCTCCGCATTATTTGTTATTACTGTTTTAGTGAATTATTGGCAAATACAAGCGGTCGGTGCAGCTTATCTATTATTTATGTCTGCGAAAAATATATATGATTTACGAAAACATAAAGATGAAGAAGAAGCAGCAACCGAAAATGGTGGAAAAAAGGGTTCGGGTTTCTGGTTAACAGTACTAAAAGTAGAGGCTGCCGATATAGCATTTGCTATTGATTCGATGCTAGCAGCCGTTGCAATTGCTGTAACTTTGCCACACTTAGGTGAATTTGATATTGGTGGCATCAATGGCGGTCAGTTCATTGTGATGCTCCTTGGTGGATTTATTGGTGTCATTATGATGCGGTTTGCTGCCCAATGGTTTGTAAAAATATTAAATGATTACCCTTCACTTGAAACAGCGGCATTTCTAATCGTTGGCTGGGTAGGTGTGAAGTTAGTTGTCTTAACATTGGCACATGAGAAGGTGGGAATATTGCCTAAAGAATTTCCACATTCCACGGCATGGGAGTTAACATTCTGGATTGTCCTAATAGGTATTGCTTTTGTCGGCTATTTAGTCGGTGTAAGAAAGAAAAAATAAGTAGATGAACGTTGGAGGAATAGTTATCACTATTCCTCTTTCTTTTTTTATGTATTTTTTCTATACTATAATCTATCTAGTTGGGCATCATATGTGGGAGGAGTTGTTAAAGTGCCTTGGAAAAAATCATCAAATAAACTAGTCACACCATTTCAGGTACTTGTTTCTTATTATTTTATAGCGATAGCGATTTCCTTCCTGTTATTACGGCTTCCAGGCGTTCATCAAGAAGGTGTAAAAGTCTCTTTTTTAGATAGCTTGTTTACAGCAGTAAGTGCAGTAAGTGTTACTGGGTTAACAACCATTAATATTTCGGAAACCTATACTACCTTTGGGCTTGTAATGATTCTTGTTATTTTACAGTTAGGCGCCATTGGTATTATGTCACTTGGTACCTTTGTGTGGCTGCTTGTTGGGAAAAAAATAGGCATGCGTGAGCGTCAGTTAATCATGATTGATCATAACCAGTACAGTGTCTCTGGTGTTGTTAAATTAATCCGCGAAATTTTAAAAATTTTATTTGGCATTGAATTAACGGGTACCATTATTTTAACGCTACATTTTACCAATTATTTTGATACGTTAGAAGAAGCCTTTTTACATGGAATTTTTGCCTCTATTTCTGCTACGACAAATGGAGGATTCGATATAACGGGAATGAGCTTACTCCCATTCCATGATGATTATTTTGTACAGATGGTTACCATGGTACTGATTGTATTAGGTGCTATCGGATTTCCGGTATTAATTGAATTGAAGACTTTTTTGCTTAATCGACGCGAGAATTTCCGTTTTAGTTTATTTACTAAAATCACTACTTCAACATACGCTATTTTATTTATAGTTGGTGCGCTTGTCATTTTACTCCTTGAATCATTCCATTCTTTTAAGGAAATGTCTTGGCATGAGGCATTATTTTCAGCAATGTTCCATTCTGTATCAACGAGATCAGCTGGATTGACTACTTATGATGTCACGACTTTTAGTGAAGCTACAGATATATTCATGAGCTTCCTGATGTTCATTGGCTCTTCCCCAAGCTCAGTTGGTGGAGGTATTCGTACCACAACTTTTGCCTTGGCCATTTTATTCTTAATTACCTTTGCTAGAGGAAGAGAGGATATCCAAGTATTTGGACGAGAAATTCATTTGATTGATGTCTTCCGATCATTTGTTGTAATTTTATTAGCCTTTTTCATGGTATTAGTTGCAACCCTTATCTTGCTTATAACAGAGCCACAAGCATCTCTTATTCAAATTATTTTTGAAATTACTTCAGCGTTCGGTACATGTGGTATGTCGTTAGGCATAACATCTGATTTATCAGTGGTTGGTAAAATCATTATCATTATTTTAATGTTTATTGGTCGAGTTGGATTAATATCATTCCTTTATACTCTTGGGGGTGGCGGAAGAGGAAAGAAATCAGGCTTCCACTATCCGAAGGAACGCGTAATTATTGGTTAAATTTTTAAAGTATGTGAGGCATTAAGTAAGGAGAAATTCCATCGTAAACCTCATATAAAAGTAAAAATTATTATCTTGTCATAAAATATTCAAAAAATTTAAACTTTTATTTCCTGATTAGATAGATTGTTTTTTGGGCATTTTTTACAAAGTTTTATCAATCTTTGTTTAAGTAATTTGACCTATATTGGTAAGGCTGGCTATGAGTACTTAACTAACCGAACAATGAAGGGCAGAAGGAATAAATTTAGCAGTCTTTATTGTTACTATGAGGATTTAAGAATCGTTTAAGTAATAAAAAAAGCTAGTCCTGATAGTTATGACAGGACTAGCGTTTCTTATTAGTTAGAGTAGATTGTTGCAAAGTAAGGTGCTTGACCATGTCGGAAATAGGTTAACAGATAGCCATTTTTTTGTACAATTTTGCCATTTGCAAACTCTTGGTAATCAAGAGCATGAGGGATAATCAAGGTATGCTTAAACAACTCTTTTTCAGTTAACTTAAAGTTAGCAAATTCCTCGCCTGCGATAGCTGGATCTTCTCGTAAAGCGTGATAAAGGGCCTTTTGTTGCTCTTCTGTAGGACGCTCATTCCACCATAGCTTCCGTGGTTGGAACTGCTGAGCCATTAAGTAATCAAGCTGCATTAAACTCTGAACAATGTTTAAATTCACATCATCAATCGTTTCTAAAAACATTAATAAACGACGGAATAAATCCTCTAGCTGATGGCCAATACGAGACCAACCTTTTGTTTCCCAATATGTTCCGAAGTTTTGGAAGAAATCAAATGGTGTATCAAAGACCTCTGTAACCAAGTATTCAATCGTATGATCCATACGGTGATCATTCCAATACTTTTCAAGAACATCCTCTGCATGCTTAATGCGGACGATATCATCAAATGTTAGAACATTATTTGAAAAGATTTCGTAAGGAGATAGATCCACATAGGTATAGCCAAACTTCTCGGCTTCTAATCGAAGTCCTGTGCCGCGTAAAAGTTTCAAAAATCCAAGCTGTAATTCCTCTGGCCGCATTGCAAAGACATCATTAAATGTTTGACGAAAACTAGCGTAATCTTCCTCTGGTAAACCTGCAATTAAATCTAAATGTTGATCTATTTTTCCGCCATCTTTCACCATAGTAACTGTTCGCTTTAGTTTTTCAAAGTTTTGACGACGTTTTACAAGAGTATTTGTTAAATCGTTCGTAGATTGAACACCTATTTCGAATCGGAACAAACCTTTTGGTGCATTATCATTTAAGAATTGAATGACTTCAGGGCGCATTATATCAGCCGTGATTTCAAACTGGAATACAACACCTGGTTTGTGTTCATCAATTAGAAATTGGAACATTTCCATTGCGTAGCTACGACTGATGTTGAAGGTGCGATCCACAAATTTAATTGTTCGAGCTCCGTTATCCATTAAGAAACGAATATCCTCTTTTATTTTTTCACGGTTAAAGTATCGGACGCCAACTTCAATAGAAGATAAACAAAATTGGCAGCTAAATGGGCAGCCTCGGCTTGTTTCGATATATTGAATTCGCTTACCTAGGTAGGGAAGATCCTCCTCAAAACGAAAAGGACTTGGTAATTCGCGCAAATCAATTTTAGGTGGCATAGCGTGAATCTTGACTTTCTCGTCCTCTAAATAACAAATACCAGGAACATCTTCTAACAATATTTCACCGTGGAAATAGCGCAGTAATTGTTTAAATGAAGTTTCTCCTTCACCCATCACAATGAAGTCTACCTCAGGTATTCGACGTAACCAATGGTGACAATCATAAGAAACCTCAGGTCCCCCGAGCAGAATTTTAACATTTGGACAGACAGTTTTTAACATCTTGATAACGTGAATTGTTTCTTCGATGTTCCAGATATAGCAACTAAATCCAACGATATCAGGTTTTTTTTGGAATAAATCTGATACAATATTAAAAGCAGGGTCTTTAATAGTATACTCTGCTATAATTGGATTAAACTCCGGTAAAGCTGCGCCTTTTAAATAGCGCAATGCTAAATTTGTGTGAATATACTTTGCATTCAAAGTAGTTAAAATAGTATTCATGCAATAATCTTCCTTTCAACATCCTATTGTATCAGTCAAGTATCTGACATACAATATAATTCTTTTTACCTATTTATTTTGTGAACGGTTCGTGAAATAATTTAAAATACTTAAATTTACTAAATTTTGTAATAATAGAATCGTGCTGTCATAAAGTATAGTAAAGGCTCAAAATTCGATTTTAGAGGTTTTTTACTCTTTTGAAAGGTTCGGTGAGAAAGTTGAAGCAAAATGATATTAATCAATGTTTTGGAAATCTTATGAAAAGTACTTCGTCACCAACACTTATACTCAATAAAGCAGGGAAAATTTTAAACGTCAATGAGGCTGCTATCAATCTTTTCAATCTTAATTTAACCTATATTGGCTATTTAGCTATGGACGAGCCATCTAATTTTAAATGGACTAAGTTCGTCAAACAGTTACAAAATGATTTACGTTCAGAGGAAATTTTCAATATTCGCACAGTTGGAAATGACTACGAAATGTTATCTTTCAAATGCTTTTATGATCCTAATACAGAGGAAATTGTTGCGCAAATTTCAACATTAAATGATGATGTTGCCCATAAATTATATGTTAGCCAAGCACATGAGAGAGCGCAATCTTTTAATGCCTACGATTACTTACCTTATGCTGTTATTGTTAGTGACGCTAGTGGTATTATTCTTGGGCTAAATAAATATGCGGAAATGTTTCTGAAAGTTGAAAATTCGCAGCTTCTTCATAAAGCGCATCAGCATATATTTGATTCATTTACATTGAAAAAAGGGCAAATTACAACCTACCTTTCTAAGTTAATGGGTGAAAAACATGCAAGCATTCATGTAGTCGATGAAACACAAGTAAGCAGAACTTGCTATTATGAAATTTCAAGTATTTTTGATGAATACAATAATATTATTGTCACTGTGATTAATGATGAAACAGAGAAAAAGCAACTTCAACATAAAGTTGAGCATCAGCAAGCATTAAACGTTGTGGGACAGATGGCAGCGAGTATTGCACATGAAATTCGTAACCCATTAACTTCTTTAAAGGGTTTTACTGAATTACTAAAATTAAATGCTGATGATGAATCACGCATGTATCTCTCTGTTATTGACAGTGAGCTTCAACGGATGGAACAAATCTTATCCGAATTATTAGTATTGTCTAAGCCAACAACGATGAAAGTGGAATTATTAGAACTGGATCATATTGTAAAGCAAGTCATTGAGTTTATGCTACCAGATGCACTCATGAAAAATATTATGATTCAGTATATTTCAACCTCTAATCAAGTCTATATTGGCGGCAACGAGAATCGACTAAAGCAAGTGCTGATGAATTTAATTAAAAATGCAATGGAATCCATGAATAATGGTGGTACGATTACCGTCGAAATGGCAACAAATGACTGTGCGATTGTCGAACTTATGATAAAAGATGAAGGTGTTGGCATGGACAGCACGACACTTCAAAACCTATTCCAGCCTTTTTACACGACAAAATCAACAGGGACAGGACTGGGCCTTGCTTTCGTGAAAAAGGTGATTGAAGAACATGAAGGAGTAATTGGCGTTAGTAGTGAACTACAGAAGGGGACATGCTTCCATCTGCAGTTTCCAATTTACACATTCAATCAGATGGATACAATGGAAGTATCCACAAAAGATTCTGCTTATTTAGTAACATAAAGAAAGTAAAAATGGTTGCATAATGAACAACAAAACCTTCTAAATCATATATTGCTTTTGACAATGCTTTTCTAATGTCGCTATAATGTCATGTATAAAGAGCGAAGTGAGAGGAAAAGAATATGCCGTCAGAAGATCTAAAACAATCTTTAAAATTATATATTGTATTATCACGTGCACTAAAAGCAATTAATGAAACAACACATCAATTATTTCAGGATAATGGTTTAAACCCAACTGAATTTGCTGTTCTAGAACTTCTCTATCATAAAGGAAGACAGCCATTACAGCAAATTGGCAATAAAATTTTGTTAGCCAGTGGGTCTATTACGTATGTCATTGATAAGCTAGAGAAGAGAGGTTACTTATTAAGAGTATCTTGTCCTGCTGATCGTCGTGTTACGTATGCAGAAATCACCCCTGAAGGTGAAGCTTTTATGGGAGAGCTGTTCCCAAAACACGAACAGCATTTGCATGAATTAATGAGTGTACTATCCCCAGAAGAAAAAGAACAAGCTATTACGTTATTGAAGAAAATTGGCCTTTCTATCAAAGACCTATCTTATTAAAAAAGTTGTCTCATTGATTTGAGACAACTTTTTTGTGATCAAATAGAAGGACGATAGACTATGTCTATCGTCCTTAGCATTTTATTATTTTTTAGATATAGTTGCTGCCATATTAAGCATAGCATCTGTTAAATCTTGTTCATCATTATCATGAATAGTTAATTTTGTAATGAGACCATCTTTCTCAAGGACAACCCCAATTACTTTCTCAGTGTCGAAGTCCACAACATAACCCTCGATATTTTGAACATCTTTAAATGCTGCTAATTCCTCAGCAGTTAGAGCTACTGTTTCACCCACTGCGTTCATATAATCTTGCATAGTTGTTTTTACTTCTTCAAAGCTCGATTGTGAAGCTTCAATTGTTTCAATACGCATAAACACTTCGTCATCATCATTGGACACTAACATGTCTTTACCAGGCTCTTCTTGTGTCAGTGTAAAACCAGGAAGCTGTTGTAGTTTATAGCTTTGATCAACACTTGCTGATTCAGTTGCCTTTTCAGTTTTATCTACACCATTTTGGACGTATTTTACATCTTGTTGAGGCTGTTTAGAAGCATCCTCTGTATTTGTATCATTTGATGCAGGTGTATCTTCTTCTTCCTCATTTGATTCACCTGCTGTATCATCTCCAGATGGTTTTTGATCGGCAGCAGTATTTGATGGCTCATTTTGTTGAGCATCTGAATCCCCTGTTTTATCAGATGTATTACAACCTACAACTAATACGGCTGTTAGTAATAATGCAAGAATTGAAACTAATTTTTTTTGCATAAAAAACCCTCCTTTTCTAAATTAAACGTTAGTAAAGATAAAATGTTTCCAAATATTAATGTTATGATGTTAACGGCAACACTAAAAATAATAATAGTACAAAAACGACATGAGCTACAATAACAAGTGGCATACTTTTACGCCATTCATATAAGAAGCCCCAAATAATGCTTGTTACCAATGCAGCAATGACACCAAGCATAAATCCGCTAAGGGCAATTGATACAGCACATAATACTGCGGTAACTATGACAGCCAGCGGTGGGCGCATAAAACGTTTTAACTGTTGTTGGATATAACCACGCCAAAATAATTCTTCACCTATGGCAACGATAAATACAAGTAAAACATAGTGCCAAATATTTTGTGGTCCGTAGCTTGCTAAAAATTTTTGAACGGATTGTACTAAGTTATTATTAATATATGGAGCGAGCCAGTAACCAAAGCGAATAATACCATATGTGATGGTACCGTATCCAATACCAAAGAGTAAAAATTGCCAAGTAGGTAATTGATCTTCAATGGAGCCAGCTAAGATGGCAATGGCAATACATACTAGTAGAGTGAATGCATACATGTACCAAAATACAGCTTGATTAGCAAAGGTAAAAGCAAGCATACCATAAACGAATAATAAAGAAAGGAGAAATAGTATTGTTTGTTTCGAATTTGTTAGCATATTCGACCTCCATACCTTAATCTTATCAAAAAAATAGTCCCTTATCATCTATTAAGACAAATAGGGACTATTCAGACTATTAAGCTTCATTAGTATATAAAATTTTATATCGTTTATGATTGACGACCGTTTTTTCTTCAATTTCAAGGGAATCAAAATTCTCCATATATGTTAAGTTAACGATCACCGAATTTTCATTTACCTTTTCTACAATACCTTGGAGACCATTTTTAAACTCGATAATATTTCCAACTTCAGCTATTTTCACAGACAGTCAGCTCCTTCATCGACTAATAATATACAGTTTGCATGAAAAATTGGTAAACGTAAAGCTTTTTTTAAATAATTCATAATTTATTACACAAATGAGGCAAAGAGAGGAATAAAGTTCATGGAAAAATACGAAAATATGCTTAAACAATTACAAAATGGGGAAAGAGAAAGTATTGAAATTCAAAAGGAAGAATTTTACGAATTTCGTGAAATTCTTGTAAAACACCCATTATTTAAACATTATAGAGGTGAGGCCAAGCAAAATGGGCGAATTATCTATACTTATACTGAAACACCTAGAAGTTAATTTGTCGAACATTGTCGTAAGTTAATGCTGTAAGAAATGAAATATAAATGTATAATAATGGTATGATTATTTGTGTGTGGAGGGTTGTATGAATGGTCAATCTACTCTTGAAACAAATGGAACAAACTCGTGAGATGATGATTCGCTCAGGTGTAGAAAACGGGTTACAAAATGCAAAAACCATTCAACTGAGTCGCAGATTAGATCAGTTAATGAATACTTATTATAGACAGATGGCATTTGAAGAAGAAAAAGATCAAGAAGACTAAAAAAGATTGTTCCAGTATTCAGAGTAAAAAACATTTTAACATATATGTTTAAAATGCATTTCAATGGGGAATAACTTACTATGAACACAGCAACATTCTCATTTCCCCCTTTAGAGCAGTGATCCCCCAATCACTTGCTCTCTTTTTTTGCTTATTCGGTATATATGCCCTACATATAAATTTTAGTACAAGTTATGGGAAGAGTTTGAATTATTTCATTCCTTCACCTAAACTGAAAAGATATAGAGTTGGACTCTCACGGAGAGTACAGAAATTCTAGAACAAAGGAGCATGTACATATGACAAAGAAACGTATTGCATTTATTGGAACTGGAGTAATGGGTGCTAGTATTATTAAGCATTTACTAAAAAATGGTCATGAAGTAACCGTCTATACTCGTACGCAAGAAAAAGCAGAGCCTCTTGTTGCCTTAGGGGCGTCATGGGCAAGCTCACCTGCTGAAGCATTTAAAAATCATGAAATTGCCTTTACAATGGTTGGCTATCCTTCAGATGTAGAGGAAGTATATTTTGGGGAAAATGGCCTCTTCCAAACAGCAGAACAAGGCAATATTGTCATTGATATGACGACTTCAGAGCCATCTTTAGCAAAGAAAATTTATATGTATGCTCAATCCATCGGTGTAGAGGCTTTAGACGCCCCTGTTTCAGGTGGGGATATTGGTGCTCAAAATGGCACTTTGTCTATCATGATTGGTGGCGATCAGGTCACATACGACAAGGTATTGCCAATTATGAAGCAATTTGGAGAAAATATAATTTATCAGGGTGAAGCAGGAGCTGGGCAGCATGCAAAGATGTGCAATCAAATTGTTATTGCCTCTGGTATGATTGGCGTGTGTGAATCACTAGCTTATGGACTAAAGGCAGGATTAGATTTACCTACCGTATTACAATCGATCTCTTCAGGTGCAGCAGGTTCATGGTCTTTAAGCAATTTAGCCCCACGTATGATAAAAGAAGATTTTGCACCAGGCTTTTATATTAAACATTTTGTAAAGGATATGAAAATAGCTTTAGACGAGTCAAACAAAATGGGCATAACATTACCAGGACTTGCATTAGCCTATGAAATGTATGAGAAATTAATCGCAGCAGGCTATGGTGATAATGGTACACAAGCACTCTTAAAGTATTATAAATAATTCGCGATGGGATTCTGAATAGGAAACCTGAAGGCTCCTTAAATGGGAGACCTTCAGGTTTTTTTGTTTTACTCTTTCCCGAAAAGTTGAGAATCCAGTGAGAAGCTGGATGCGCCTGCGAGAGTAAAGTAAAGAGCTATTGCACCTAAAGCTAAATCTAATTCATAACCAGCCAATCCATCTGCCCCGATAAAGCCGATGCTAAGTTTTGCTGTAAAGATCGCCACAATCATTGTAATGGTTAATAAAGCACCAAATATTCTTGTTGCTAAACCTAAAATAATTGCAATTCCACCAACTAATTCAATAATTGCCACGATATACGCCATAAATCCTGGTATACCTAGGCTATCAAAGAAGTCAGCTGTATAGCTAATACCACCTTGAAATTTTTGAAAACCATGCACTGCAAAAATAACGCCTAGAACGATACGTAAAATTGTTGAACCAATATTTTGCATAATAAAGTAACTCCTTATCTTTTTTTGCTTACAATTCGTAACTTAGTTTATTTTTAAAAATAACTTTTGTCAAGTAACTTAATGTATTTTTAGAACAGGTTTTTTTAAAAAGTGATATACTGTTAAATAGGAACTAATATACAAAGGGGGGAAGTCATTTGGATCAAAAAAATATTTGTCCACGATTTGAAAAAGCACTCATGATATTAAATCATCGTTGGAATACACTACTTATTTATCAGCTATTAAATGGTCCGCAAAGGTATTCGACCATTAAAAATCAGTTGAATATTAGTAGTCGTGTATTAACAGAACGTTTAAAGGAGTTAGAGACTGAGCAAATAGTGCTACGTACAGTAATTCCATCAACACCAGTTGTCATTGAGTATGAACTTACGGAAAAGGGTTATGCTATTGCACCTGTGCTAAAAGCGATTGAGCAATGGTCCTCTGAATGGGTAACCATAGATATAGAATGATAAAAAGGTATTCAAGCGAGGGGCCGCTTGAATACCTTTTTTGGTTTTACACAGAAAATAAGCGTTCAATTATCGACCATTTGGCAGTTATTTTTCAGTGAATTTACTGTTATATTGTAAATAATATTAATTTTCTTTAAAAAAAGGTATTTTTTATTTCAGAGAGAAATTAATTGTTTATTATAGAGAATGGAGAGGAGGGTTTTATGAAGAAGAGTACAGCTATAGACGTACAACATCGAAGTCAATTAGCCATTTATTTATCATTACCGATACTTTCATGGGCATTTTATGATTTTGCGAATACAATTTTTTCTTCAAATATAAATACAATATTTTTTCCCTTTTACATGGATGAGGTTTTAGGAACAAATGAAGTCATGCAACAAGTTGCGAGCACCTTTATATCTTATGCAAATGCCATTGCAAGCTTGTTGCTCGTTATCTTTTCACCCCTTTTCGGTGTGTGGATTGATAACACAGGTTATAAAAAGAGATTTATTGTATGGTTTGCATCCATATCTATTCTATTTACATTTATGATGGGAATATTTGCTAATGCACAAACCACTGTCAATTACTCTGGTGTGCCTCTTAGTTTATTTTTGGTAGTTGCAAGTTTTGTCATAGCAAAATTTTTCTTTAATTCAAGTTTAGTATTTTACGATTCTATGATGGGTGATCTAGGGACAAAAGAAGAGATGCCACTCATTTCAGGGTATGGTGTTGCAATCGGGTATCTTGGTACACTTTTTGGATTACTTGTTTACTTGTATGTTGGTAACAGCGATTTTCATCGAGCATTTATCCCAACAGCCATTCTGTATCTACTCTTTTCATTGCCATTATTCTTAATTAATAAAGATACACCGATCCCAAAGTCCCAACGAAAGTCCTTAAAGTTTTTAGATGGTTATAAAGAAATCATTCAAACATTTAAAGATATGAAGCAATATAAAGCAATCTTTACCTTTATGATTGCTTATTTCTTTCTAAATGATGCCATTGCTACAACGATTGCTATGATGGCTGTTTATGCGACAACGATTGTTGGCTTTAGTTCTGGACAATTTATCGTACTTTATTTGGTCTCTACTGTCTCAACAATCATTGGGTCACTTGCCTTTGGGTATATTACGAAATCAATAGGCGCTAAACGTGCCATTACAATTGTTGCACTTATTATGATTGTTGCTCTGGTATTCGCTGTTTTTGCTTCAGCACAATGGATGTTCTGGCTTGCTGGTAGTCTATTTGGTATATCACTTGGCTCAATGTGGGTGACATCTCGGACATATATTATTGAATTATCACCGAACGAAAAACGTGGACAATTTTTTGGGTTGTTTGCTTTTTCAGGTAAAGTATCCTCCATTATTGGTCCAGCTATATATGGAACTGTTACATTATGGATGAAGGATTATGGTACTATTGCTAGTCGTGTAGCATTATCAACGTTGATCGTTATGACTGTCGTTGGTCTATTGGTACATCTAAAAGTTAATGATAAAAATGGAAATAGCAAGTAGGAGAAATGTATTGCCTATGATACAATTGAATTATAAACAGATGTAGAGAAAGGAGCGGGGTTGCATTGGAACATAAAGGAATATTATTAGAAAGTGGCACAAATGAGCTAGAGATTGTTGAATTTGAAGTAGCAAACAATAAGTTTGGCATCAATGTTATTAAAGTAAAAGAAATTATTCAACCGATCCCAGTAACGTTTATCCCACACGCGCACCCGCATGTAGAAGGAATCATTCAATTACGAGGTGAGGTATTACCTGTTGTAGATATGCTACGAGTATTAGGAATTCAAGGTGCTGAGCGTAATCCACAACAAAAATATATTGTCGCAGAATTTAATAAACAACGTGTCGTTTTCCATGTAGATAATGTAACACAAATTCATCGTATTTCTTGGAATCAAATCGAAAAGCCTTCAGATATGTATCAAGGGGGTACATCACAAGTAATTGGTGTGATTAAACAGAATGAGCAAATGATTCTATTACTAGATTTCGAAAGAATTATGGTGGATATCAATCCTGCATCAGGAATTAGTGTGGAATCTGTTAAAAAGCTCGGTAAACGTGAGCGATCTGGAAAGCGAATTTTAATTGCAGAAGATTCACCGTTATTACGTAAATTACTGTTTGATACTATGAGTGAAGCTGGTTATGACAATGTTGAATTCTTTGAAAATGGCCGCGATGCTTATGAATACTTAGAGGGAATTGCAAAGAGTGGTAGTGATATAGCAGAGCATATTCAATTGGTGGTAACGGATATTGAAATGCCACAAATGGATGGCCATCATTTAACACGAAAAATCAAAGAGCATCCCGATCTTCAAAAGCTTCCTGTTATCATTTTTTCAAGTCTAATTACAGATGACCTTCGTCATAAAGGTGATCAAGTAGGGGCTGAGGATCAAATAAGTAAGCCAGAAATTGCAGAGCTCATTTTACGTGTTGACCAACTTATTCTGTAATCACCATGGCTTACATGATACTTCTCAATTTTAATAATGGGTATCCTGCAAGTATAAATAAATGAAAGTAAAGTCGGATGCCTTAATTAAGAGGGTCCGATTTTTTTGTATATGTCCAAATATTATGAACAAAATAAATGGTAGATGCTTGAAGGATGTGATTATTTGAATGAATTAAAAACAGCTATTATTGATATCGGCTCCAATACTATACGATTAGTATTATATCAATATGATAATGAAGAGGGACTTCGTGAGCTTGGAAATATTAAGACGGTAGCACGTTTGCGTACATATTTACAGCCCTCAGGAGAGATGTCTGATGAAGGTATTCAAGTGTTATCAGAAACTTTATTAACATTTAAAGCCATGCTTGAGGATTTTGAAGTAACAGATGTAAAAGCTGCTGCGACTGCGGCTATTCGACAAGCCACTAATCGAGACAAAATTATAGAGGAAATGAAAGAACGGACTGGTATCCAAATAGAGCTTTTATCAGAAGAGGAAGAGGCCTATTTTGGCTACGTTGCTGTTGCTTATTCCATGGGTACGAAATCGGCCGTAACAATCGATATCGGTGGTGGTAGTACCGAAATTACGCTGTTTGAAAATAAAGAAATTCAGCAATCACATAGTTTCCCTTTTGGGACAGTTTCTTTAAAGCAACGTTTTGTAAAAGGTGACATTATCAATAGTAGTGAGAAAAAAGAGCTTCTTGCCTTTGTCAAAGAGCAGTTCCAAACACTCCCTTGGATAAAAAATGTTGCTCTACCTATTATCGCAATTGGTGGTAGTGCGCGTAATATTGCTCAAATACATCAACAAAAGCATGATTATCCTATTGCCAGCGTACATGGTTATGAAATGACAAAGGAAAATTTGGATGATTTAAGCTTATTTTTAGGGCAATTAAGCTTTCAGGAATTGAAACAATTGGATGGTCTCTCATCTGACCGTGCAGATATCATTGTTCCTGCATTAGAGGTATTTAGAGTGTTGATGGAGGTAGTTGGTAGTGAGACCTTCCAACTGACAAAGCGAGGTTTACGTGAGGGACTCATTATTCAACGGATTTTGCAAACAGATACAAAGGCGTTTGATAAATATAATGTATTTGAAGGAAATGCTAGAAGATTAGCACGTCAGTATGGTCGGAGTGAAGTGGAAGTAGATTATTTAATGCATTTAGCAGACCAATTGTATCGTGAATGTTGTCATTTAGGCTACTTGCAATATCATCCAGAAGATTTGCATTTATTAGCAAAAGCGGCGAAGGTTTTTAATATAGGAGAGTATATCGAATTAAGCTCTTCAAGCCAACATACTTTTTATTTAATTGCGAATCAATCCATTGATGGTTTAAATCATTTAGAACGAGTAAAACTAGCACTTCTTGCCTCCTATAAAAATAAAGATTATTTCGAACGATTTGCTGCCCCATTTGCTACATGGATGAGTCGGGAGGAACATCGTAAAATAAGAGATTTCGGAGCGTTATTAAAATTTGTCTATGCATTAAATGTTTCAAAACGCAATATAGTACATGCTATTGAAATGCACACCGAAGAAGATCATGTTCAGCTTAATATTTATGTAAAAAAGAATGCTGCGGCTGAAAAGTATCAAGCCAATCGACATAGAAAGCATTTAGAACGTGCATTAAAAATCCCAATGAAGATCAATTTTATTGAAGAAGGGTGGAACAATGGATGACAACTGAAGTAACGAAAAACGAGCTACATGGGGAAGAGTTCTCCGAAAACTACAATCTATTGTTAGAGGAAATTGCAAAGCCTCAATATTATAATAATCGTGAATTAAGCTGGCTTGCCTTTAATGAACGCGTGCTAGAGGAAGCAGAGGATATTAATAATCCTCTGCTCGAGCGTTTAAAATTTTTAGCTATATTTAGTTCCAATCTAGATGAATTTTTTATGGTTCGTGTTGCAGGCTTACAGGACCAGGTACGTGCTGGTTTTCATAAGCCCGAAAACAAATCTGGCTTAACGCCGAAGGAACAGTTGGCCAAAATAGCAGAACGCACACAAGCATTAGTGCGTCGACAAACTGAGGTGTATAGACATTTAATCTATGATTTACTACCTCAACATAATGTACATATTGCGGACATGAAAGATTTAAATAGCAAGCAAAAATCATTTATCAATGAAATGTTTGCAGAAACTATCTTCCCTGTTTTAACCCCTGTTGCAGTGGATGCATATCGTCCTTTCCCAACTTTGCTTGGTAAAACTTTGAATTTACTAGTGCTGTTAGAGCAGGATGAGTCAGATCTTGAAAGTCGTGAAAAAGTGGCGATTGTCCAAGTTCCATCTGTGTTAGATCGCTATATAAAAGTACCGTCCGAAGAAGGTAAGACAGTTGTAGTTTTATTGGAGGATGTGATAGTAGCGCATATTGAAAAGCTGTTTTATGGCTATAGCGTAAAATCAGCACAAGCCTTCCGCTTAACAAGAAATGCAGATTTAACTATCCATGAAGAAGGGGCTCGAGATCTTCTCGTGGAGATCGAAAAAGAGCTGAAAAAGCGAAAGTGGGGAGTAGGAAGCCGTTTAGAAGTTCGAGTTGGAGAAATGAACGAGGAAGTGCTGCAATACTTACTAGATGAATTCGAAATAGAAGAATCGGATGTATTCCATATTGATGGTCCTTTGGATTTAACGTTTATGTTCTCTTTTGTGAAAGGTATTTCAGTAGGTCGTGAGCATTTAGAATATGAAAGCTTTATCCCACAGCCACCTTTAGATTTACAGTCTGACGAAAATATTTTTGAAAAAGCACTTCAACAGGATATATTTTTCCATCATCCATATGAATCTTTTGCCCCTATTGTTGATTTTATTTCTGAGGCCGCTGTCAACCCAAATGTGTTGGCTATAAAACAGACATTATATCGAGTAAGCGGGAATTCACCGATTATTCAAGCGTTAAAGCTTGCCGCTGAAAACGGTAAACAAGTAACGGTATTAGTGGAGCTAAAGGCTCGCTTCGATGAAGAAAACAATGTGCACTGGGCAAAACAATTAGAACAAGCAGGTTGTCTTGTAATCTATGGGATGAATAATTTAAAAACGCACTCAAAAATCACGCTAGTCGTTAGTCGTCGTAACGGCAAAATTGAACGTTTTGTCCATTTGGGTACAGGAAATTATAATGATGCTACTGCAAAAATTTATACGGATATGGGCATAATAACGACAGATAAAGAGTTTGGCATTGATGCGACAAATTTCTTTAACTACTTAAGTGGCTATACAGAAAAGCCTACCTTTAATCATTTAGTCGTTGCACCATTTGATATACGCGATGAGTTTATTCGGTTAATGGATGAGGAAATTGCCTGTCATAAAAAATATGGAAATGGTTTTATTCGTGCAAAAATGAATTCATTGACAGACAAAGATTTAATGATGAAGCTTTATGAGGCATCGATTGCGGGTGTAAAGGTCGAGCTTATTATTCGTGGTATATGCTGTATTAGACCAGGAATCCCAGGTATTAGTGAGAACATTACCGTAACAAGTATTGTTGGTCGTTTCCTTGAACATTCTCGTATTTATTGGTTCCATCATAATGGGGAAAATAAAGTATATTTATCCTCTGCAGATATGATGACACGCAATATGATTAAACGTGTGGAAATTTTATTCCCTGTATATGCAAGTGAAGCAAAAACTCGTATTATTGACATAATGAATGCACAATTAATGGATACTGCCAAAGCCCGTATTCAAGACTCTAATGGTAAGTATCATTATAAAGAGTTTGATCGTAGCGAAGATCCATTAAATAGCCAGGAAATTTTCTTGAAGGATGCATTAAAGCCTACGCTAGACGAAGAATAGAGCAAACACGCTACTTAGTGAGGGATAGAATGAAAAAATGTAGAGAAAATGTAGCGCCATTTGCAGAATATCAACAGCTCATGCAACTGAATCCATTTGATGCAATCATTTGTTTGAGACAAGTTGATAAGACAGTGTTTGAGGTCGTTGAATTTAATGAAAAGCTATCGTCAATGATTGAGCTGGAGGATATAACAGCCAAAAACGCTGAGAACTTTTTTACTAAGCAATGCTGGCTGCAATTGTCGGGATTTCTAATTGAAGAAATCAATAAACAGCATACTCTAAAATTAGGTAACGGTCTTCAAGAGAAAACATTTATGCTTCATGTTCAGCACTTTTCTGAATCAATAGTTGCCATTATTCTTCGAGCGACATCATTTGAAGAAAATCCCTATTTACAGTTCATTGAACAACATATAAGTCCAGTGTTAACGACAGATTTACAAGGTCGAATAATTCATCAAAATATTGCTGCTACTGCTACACTATCGAGAGAGCAGCACAGTCTAATTGGACTAGATATTTTTTCATTACTCGAAAGTAAATATCTCAATGAGTTTAAACTATTATTTACCAAAACAATCGAAGGTTCAGCGTTTGGCATGCCTAAATGCTTATTGAAAGGTAATTTACTAAGCAAAGAGCCCTTTTATTTAAGAACGCATCCAACCTATTATAATGGTGAAGTTGTGGGTGTCCACCTATTTGTTAAAGATGCTAATTCATTTATGAATGATCATGAAGCATTCTATTACCTAGCACTAATGGATGAATTAACAGGTATTTGGAATCGAAAAGCTTTTAAGGAGCATTGGCTACAGCATTTAAATGATAAAAAGCAAGAGCATAAGCAAGCCGCTCTTATTTTAGTTGACATTGACCGTTTTAAAAAGTTTAATGAATCCCTTGGCGAGAGCAAGGGAGATGATTTGATGCGTATGTTTAGTCATAGGTTACGGGAGCTTTGCTACTCAAAGTGTTCGCTATATCGATATAATAGTGATGAGTTTATTTTTGTGCTAAAAGATGCAACCATCCAAAAAATTGAACGAACTGCAAACTTGATTATGGACGTATTAAAACAGCCATTTATGATAGATGGACAGGAATATTTTATTAGCGTATCGATTGGGATTTCACTTAGCCCAGCAGATGGTAAAGATATCGAGACACTTGTACGGAAAGCAGATAAAGCTTTATTTTCTGTTAAAGAACATGGTCGTTCACATTATCGCTACTACCGTGAAGATATGACGGCCATTTTTCCAAACGAAGCATTAATGGAGGCACATTTACGTCGAGCAATTGAATTTAATGAGCTAAGTCTCCATTTACAACCGCAAATGGATTTAGCAAATAATAGCATCAATAGCTTTGAAGCATTATTACGATGGAATAACCGTAAATTTGGTTTTGTATCACCAGCACAATTTATTCCTATTGCGGAAGCCTCAGGGTTGATTATTGAAATCGGTGATTGGATTATTGATGAGGTATGTCGTTACCAAAAAGAATGGCAATCGAAAGGATATCGTCCTGTACGGATTGCAGTCAATATATCCCCAAAACAATTTAGAAAAGAAAATTTTGCCCGAAAAATTAAAACAGCTTTAAAGAAATATGGTGTACCGCCTGAGTTATTAGAAGTAGAAATTACCGAAAGTTCCATGACAAATGTACATGAAACATTTTCTATTCTTACAGAACTGAAGCAATTAGGTGTTTATGTGTCTGTGGATGACTTTGGGACAGGCTATTCCTCATTAAGTTATCTCAAGCGTTATCCGATTGATATTATTAAAATTGATCAGTCATTTATTGCAGATATAGCAAAGGATGACAAAAATGAAGCCATCATAAAAGCAATTATTTCGATGTCTCATAATTTAGGATTAGAGGTCATTGCTGAGGGAATTGAAGAACCAATACAAGTTGATTTTCTCAAACGCCATCGTTGTCAAAAAGGGCAAGGCTATTTGTATAATAAACCATTACCAGTTGAAACGATTGTACAACAATATTTTGTAAGCTAGAAAACGGGTAGCACTTTCATCACAAAATAGATGAAGTGCTACTTTTTTATTTGCCGTTTTTAAGACCGTTTAAGACAATTGCTGTGAATTGCGCCATTTCAGAGGCTAGGTCAAAGTCTTCACTATGTATCAACCAATCATAGACATTCGCACGCATACAGCGCTGAATAAGTGTTTGTATGGTAGCAGCAGAAACATCTTGTCTAAATTCCCCATGTTGAATTCCTTCCTCGATATATGTATTCATTATCTGAAAAATCTTACGTTGTGGATTGATTAAATAATGATCCTGTTCTACTTGGTTTGTCATAGCAGCCGTATATACTGTACGTAATAAATCCTTTCCCACAATATTGGTTAAATATCTCATTTGCTCTTGATACACTAAGAGTATTTTTTCACTTGCTGGTAATGTGGGATCAATATTTTTTTCAACTGTACGATAAAAATTATCAAGCTCCTTAAATTTTTCTAAAATAACATCATATTTAGATGGGAAATGTGTATAAAATGTACCCTTTGAAACATTACATGCCTTTGTAATTTGTTCAACAGAAACATGTTCATAACCATGCTTGTTAAATAAATCTAAAGAAGTTTTCAATAATTTTTCACGTGTTTCTAATGCCTTTTTCTGTCTGCTTGTGAGTGTTTCCATTGGTAGCTAATACCTCCTATATTAAATATTGTAAAATATCTTTTGTAAAAAATATTCTGAAAATATTAATTTTTTAATTGACGAGATGGATTTCGATTGATTATGATTTAAATGACCGAAGTCAATGACTGCGGTCAATGATGTTATCTCGTTACTAATGTTACTTTAAAAAATGAAAGTTGGCTAGTATATCATCAAGTTTTCTGTTGTATTTTCAAGGCATGGGGAGGTCACAATGAAGAAAAAATTGGGTTTTATTGGCTTAGGGAATATGGGTTTACCGATGGCTATTAACTTATTAAGAGCAGATTATCAGGTATATGGTTTCGATACGAATGCGGAAGCAATGGAACAATTCGCAGCAGCAGGTGGTTTCGGCCTTGAGACAGCTATGGATATTGCGAAAAAATGTGATGTTATTATGACAAGTTTGCCTACCCCTCAGGTTGTAGAATTGGTTTATCAATCAGAGCAAGGAATTTTACAACATGCAAAGAAAGGGTGCCTGCTGATTGATTTTAGTACTGTTAATCCCGAATTGAATGATACGTTACATACAGAAGCTATAGCTTTGGGATTACGTTATTTGGGAGCGCCTGTCAGTGGGGGTGTCATAGGGGCTATCAATGCTACATTAACTATTATGGTTGGTGGTGGCACAGATGATTATATAAGTGCTAGCAAAATATTCAGAATAGTCGGTAAAAATATTTATCATTTAGGCACATCTTCAAGTATAGGAACGCGAATTAAATTACTCAATAACTTAATGATTGGCTTTTACACAGAGGCAGTCGCTGAAACGATTGTACTTGGCGAAAAAATGGGTATTCAGGCAGACACGCTCTATGAAGTATTAAATAATAGTTATGGACAAAGCCGTATTTATGAACGTAATTATTTGGAATATATGAAAAATGATAATTATGAGCCGGGCTTTTCGACAAATCTACTATTAAAAGATTTGAAGTTAGCTAAGGAAATGGCGGATGAAGCAGGCGTATCGCTGCGAATCGGCGAAAAGTTAGTGGATCTTTATAGTGAAATTGCTCAGCAGGGCTATGGAGAAAAAGATATGTCTGCAGCTTATTTAAGTTTAAAAGAAAAATGTAAACTAGAACAATTTTAAGAGGAGGAAATGGATATGACAACGACACAAGAGGTTAAAACATTAACACATTTTATTGGTGGCAAATTGGTTGAAGGAAAAAGTGGCCGATTCGGTTCGGTATTTAACCCAACAACAGGTGAAGTCATTGCTAAGGTACCCCTTGCAACAGTAGAGGAAACACAAGATGCAATCGAGCAAGCTCAAGCAGCATTTCCGGCTTGGCGTGATACATCAGTGGCTAAGCGTGCAGAAATTGTATTAAAGTTCCGTAACCTTATCACTGAAAATATGGAAGAGCTATTACAAATCATTTGTACTGAAAGCGGTAAAACGATTGAAGATGCCAAAGGTGAGATTACACGAGGACTTGAATCTGTTGACTTAGCCATTGGTGCGCCACATTTAATGAAAGGAGAATACTCCGTAAATGTTGGAGGTCAAATAAATGCTTATTCTGCAAAATATCCATTAGGGGTTGTGGCAGCAATTTCTCCATTTAATTTCCCCATCATGGTGCCTCTAGCACAAACGAGTATGGCCATTGCTGTAGGAAATGCGGTTATTTTAAAGGCATCTGAGCGTGTGCCAATGACTTCATTATATGTTAGTGAGCTTTGGAAGAAGGCGGGATTGCCTGATGGTATTTGGACAGTAATCAATGGTGATAAAGATGCGGTCAATGAACTTTTAGAAAACCCAGCTGTGCAAGCGATTTCATTTGTTGGATCAACACCAGTAGCTAAATATATTTATGAAACAGGATCAAAGTACGGTAAACGTGTCACGGCTCTTGGTGGTGGTAAAAACAATATGGTCGTGATGCCAGATGCGGATCTTGAACAGGTTGCTAATGCCTTTATTGGTGCAGCTTATGGAGCAGCATCCCAACGTTGCATGGCAATATCTACTATCATGCCTGTAGGAAAGGATACTGCTGATCGCCTAGTGGATATTCTTAAGGAAAAAATTTCTAATCTGAAAGTAGGCCCATATACAAACCCTGATTCAGATTTTGGCCCTGTTATTTCTCAGCAATCAAAAGAAGCAATTCTTACTGCAATTAATCGAGGGGAAGCCGAAGGAGCTTCAGTAATTTGTGACGGACGAGAACTTGATATTGTCAAAGAGTCTAAAGGGTTCTATGTAGGGCCTACATTATTAGATCATGTAAAGCCAGGCATGGAAGTTTACGAGCAAGAAATATTTGGTCCAGCTCGCAATGTTGTTCGTGTAGATTCCTTAGAGGAAGCTATTACACTTATCAATAAGCATGAGCTAGGTAATGGTGTCACAATCTTTACGAATGATGGATTAGCAGCTCGAAAATTTACAACAGAAATTGATGTTGGCATGGTTGGTGTCAATGTACCAATTCCAATTCCTGTTGGCTACCATAACTTTGCAGGCTTTAAAGGATCTCGTTTTGGTGAGGGGCATATGTTTGGCCCAGATCAAGCACGATTCTTTACAAAAACTAAGACAATTTCAGAGCGTTGGATGGCTGGCAATGCCTCCTCAGCATCCACGTTTTCATTCCCAAGCAATAACGACTAATAAAACCTAGAGCTGTAGAGTTATACAGCTCTTTTTCTAAAAAAGGGGATGGGTGGGGTGTAAATGTTAGAGTATATTGGTCTTTTTGGTAGTTTAGCATTATTAGTTTATTTAACAATGAAGGGTGTAAATCTACTTATTTCAGCACCGTTAACTGCGCTGTTAGCAGCCTTAACAAACGGTCTTGCATTTTTTCCTCAAACAGCTGATAAAGATCGGGCCAACTTTCTAACGAGCTATATGGATGGATTCACCGGATTTGTTGGTTCATGGTATTTAATGTTCATGGCGGGCGCCATTTTCGGCAAAGTCATGGAGGACACAGGCGCTGCAGATAGTGTCTCTAAATGGATTGTAGAAAAAATAGGGGTGAAATATGCCACATATGCTGTAGTTTTAGCTGCAGCAGTACTCACATATGGTGGTGTTTCAGTTTTTATCGTAGCCTTTTCAGTTTATCCAATGGCTATTAGTTTATTTAAACAAGCAAACTTTCCACGACGTTTTATTCCTGCTGCACTGGGCCTAGGTTCTGTCACATTTACGATGACATCAGCAGGCTCACCTGAGATTCAAAATTGGATACCAATTCCATATCTTGGTACAACTCCATATGCAGGTTGGCAAGTTAGTATTGTCGTGGCTATTTTTATGGCCGTTGGTGGCTCGCTTTGGCTGAATTGGATGATTAAACGCGCTGTTAACAATGGGGAAATTTTCATTGAGCGCTCCACCGATCCAGTAGCTGATGAAACAAGAAAGCTTCCGAGTCCCCTTTTGAGTCTCATACCATTATTAGTTGTTTTAGTCATTTCTTATATTTTCCATGATTCACTTGGAACCTCTGCTTTAATTGTAGCCTTAACTAGTGGCTGTATCGTTGCTTATTTAGTGAGTTACAAATATGCAAAGTCAGTTGGCGCAACATTAGCAGCAGGTGCAATGGGTGCTATTATTGCCATTGCAAATACGGCGGCTGTTGTCGGCTTTGGCGGGGTAGTAAAAGCAACACCATCCTTTGTTGCAACTGTTGATGTAATGACCAATATCCCTGGCAGTCCGCTGATTGGAGGAGCCTTAGCAATTGCGGTTATTGCTGGTTTAACAGGTTCAGCATCAGGGGGACAAACAATTGCTATGCCCTTACTAGCACCGCATTATATCGAGATGGGTGTAGATACAGAGGCGTTGCATCGGACAATCGCTATAGCATCTGGTTCCCTAGATTCATTGCCGCACGGAGGATATGTTGTGACAACCATCAATTCAGTATGTAATGAAAAGCATAAGGATGCATATATGCCATTTGGAGCTTTGACGGTTATTATCCCTATCATAGGTACAATACTTGCAATCATATTATTCTCATTAGGGATGTAGGAGGGATGAAGTATGCAAGGAAAAACGGTTTTTATTACAGGGGCAGCTCGTGGTATTGGTCTTGCTATGGCACAAGCATTTGCTGAGCAAGGGGCTAATGTTGTGATATCAGATAAAAATGAACAGCTTCTTGAGGAAGCCGTCGCACAATACCCCTCTTTAACTTCCTATATATGTGATGTGACAGAAGAACAAGCCATAAGAGAAGCCATTGATTTTACGATTAATGAATTCTCAACATTAGATATTTTAATCAATAATGCAGGATTTCAACATGTGTCGCTTATTGAGGATTTTAAGACAGAAATTTTTGAGTCAATGCAAAAAGTGATGGTCGTTGCTCCCTTTGTGGCGATGAAGTATGCGTTACCACATATGAAGAAAAATCAATTTGGTCGTATTATCAATATGGCCTCCATCAATGGCGTCATTGGGTTTGCTGGGAAGGCGGGATATAATGCAGCAAAGCATGGTGTGATTGGGCTTACTAAGGTAACGGCACTAGAGGTGGCGACAGAGGGAATTACGGTAAATGCTATTTGTCCAGGGTATGTTGACACGGAATTAGTACGTAATCAGTTTATGGATTTAGCACAGACACGGGGTATTCAAGTGGAAGAAGTTCTTGAACAAGTGTTATATCCACTTGTACCGCAAAAACGTTTACTTGATGTCTCAGAAATTACAGGACTTGCATTATATTTAGCAAGTGATGTAGCAAAGGGGTTAACCGGCCAGGCCATACTATTAGATGGTGGCTATACAGCTCAATAGCTTAGGAGGGAAAATATGATTCAAACAAAAACCATCTTTACTGTTCATTCTCCAGGAACGATTGTATATGGTCGAGATTCATTTGAAGAAGTAGGAGAGTATGCGAAAAAACTAGGTTCAAAGGCATTAATTATTAGTGATCCAATTATGGACAGTTTAGGCTTTATCAAGAAATGCCATACACTGTTAAAGACCCAAGGGATAGACGTCGTTTCATATATAGGGGTGACAACTGAGCCAGATGATACGTATGTTGCAGAGGGATTGCAGCTTTTGCAGAAAGAAAACTGTGATGTCATTATTTCTGTTGGTGGTGGTAGCTGTATTGATACGGCGAAGGCGATTGCAGTAGTGGCTACAAATGGCGGCTACATAGGAGATTATATGAAAATGGCAAAGGTTGCAGCTGAAGCACCAATTCCACACATTGCGATACCAACAACAGCAGGTACAGGCTCTGAAGCAACAGATGCCACTGTTATTACCAATACAAAAAGTGATGTGAAAATGATGATTAAGCAACCAGCTTTTATGCCCACTATAGCGATTGTTGATCCTATTTTAACCATTACCTCACCTCCAGCAATTACCGCAGCAACTGGAATAGATGCATTGAGCCATGCCATTGAGAGCTATTTATCACGTTTAGCTCATCCTTATTCGAATGTGCTCGCCTTATCTGCTATGGAATTAATTGTGAATAACATCATAAGGGTTTATGAATATGGAGATGATGTTGATGCTAGGGAAGCGATGTCATTGGGTTCGATGCAGGCAGGGCTGTCATTTTCTAATGCTTCTGTTGCCCTTGTACATGGAATGTCTCGTCCGATTGGGGCACTTTTCCACGTACCGCATGGCATCTCCAATGCGATGCTTTTACCAGCTGTACTAGATTATTCAAAAGACGCTTGTATAAATCGATTGGCAGATTTAGGACAATTTTTTAATAAAACAAAAGAACGTCTATCGCAAGAGGAACTTGCTCAGCTTGCTATTACGTCCATTAAAGATATGTGTAAGTATATGAAAATTGGCAATTTAAAGCAGTGGGGAATCGAGGAGCATGCTTATTATCAGGCCATTCCTAAAATGGCTGAGGATGCACTTGCAAGTGGGAGTCCTGGTAACAATCCGAAGATACCAACTTTAGAAGAGTTAATGGAGCTATATAAAATTGCCTATACGTATGAGTTTTAATGATATTGGAGAGCTATTCATTGAATGAATGGCTCTTTTATATTTTTTCAGAAAATAAACTCGCATTCTATAGAATTAATATGACATATTCGAGAATATATAGTAAACTTTTAGTGAATCACCATTCATTTTTAACAAAGGGGGAAATGGAATGTTGCAAGGGAAAACGATTATTATTACGGGTGGATCAAGTGGTATGGGGCTGTATATGGCAAAGCAGTTCGTAACTGAGGGAGCTAATGTTGTCATAACAGGTCGTAACGAAGAACGATTAGCAGAGGCAAAGAAATTTATAGCTGAGGCTGGTCCCTCTATTGAGACATTCCAAATGGATGTACGTGTACCTGAGCATGCTGAGGCTATGCTCGCATTTGCTATTGAAAAATTTGGTCAAGTGGATGGGCTTGTGAATAATGCAGCAGGTAACTTTATTGTACGTGCAGAGGATTTATCACCGAATGGCTGGAAGGCTGTCGTAGATATTGTATTAAATGGTACATTCTATTGCTCTTCAGCAGTAGGCAAGTATTGGATTGAGAATAAGATCAAAGGGTCTATATTAAATATGGTAGCGACGTATGCTTGGAATGCAGGAGCAGGTGTGATCCATTCAGCTGCAGCAAAAGCAGGGGTACTATCATTGACGAGAACGCTAGCTGTTGAGTGGGGGAAACAGTATGGGATTCGGGTTAATGCTATTGCACCAGGTCCGATCGAGCGTACTGGTGGAGCCGATAAGCTTTGGGAATCAGAAGCAGCGGCAGCTCGTACACTAGATTCTGTTCCACTAGGCCGTATAGGAACACCAGAAGAAATTGCTGATTTAGCTACATTTATGATGTCTAATAAAGCAAGTTATATGAATGGAGAATGTGTAACTTTGGATGGTGGGCAGTGGCTCAATCAATATCCATTCTAAAAATCTTTGCATAACGAATAGCTGGGTTGACGCATACTAAGGGTAAAGAAAGGAGTTTTGCCGATGGGTATGTGGTTAATACCAGCAATTATTGCCATTGTGATCATTTCTGCTATTTCGTTTGTTTATACGTTAAAAATAGCTAAAATGACCTCTGAACGGAAATCTGAAAATGATACCCCTATTTCAGAAACAGTTGAAGAATATGCAACGATGTTGAACCCTATTGTTTGGGTCTATGCAATTTTTTTACTTTTTTTAGGGATCATGATTTTTTACTACTGGAGTAAGGCTGGCTATTAGTTAAGAACCATCTTCATTCGGTCACGAAAAACTTGACTGGATGAAGATATTCTAAGTTTTTGCTGTAAAGGCTAAAATAATTCATTGTTCATGAAAAACTCTTCTCGGCCTGGTCATGGTCATACATAGAAAAGTTGTGATATGATGAAAGGGAAGGACTGTTCTACACAGTGAGGACAGAAAAGGAGAAGAAGTTCATGATTTCAACTAACAGCAAAGACTTATTAGCAATGCCAATTAGTGATTTTATCATTTCCTCTGAAAAAGTTGCGCATGTACAAAGTGGAAATAGTGCGGAACATGCACTCCTTGTACTAACACGTACAGGGTACTCGTCCATACCTGTATTAGATTTGAAATATCGACTTCAAGGTTTACTTAGCATGAAAATGATTACCGAATCGATTCTTGGACTTGAGCATATTGAATATGAAAAGCTACCTGATATTAAGGTTGACTCTATTATGGAAAAAGAGATCGCTGTATTGAAGCTGACGGATACTTTCCAGCGTGCTTTGGATTTAGTTATTAACCACGCCTTTTTATGTGTAGTGGACGAAGATGGTACATTCGCAGGGATATTAACAAGACGTGTTATTTTAAAGCAATTGAAAAAATATATTTATCAAAAAGAGTAGTAGCTTAAGAGGGAACTCAGATGAAAATCATGAGGCCCTCTTTGCTTGTATTGGAGGTTTACAGATTGATGGCAACAGAGGCAGAAATTTTAAAAATCTTAGCTGAAGAACGCAATATGCGGAAAGCAGCAGAACGTCTATTTTTATCCCAACCAGCCCTTTCACAACGATTGCAAACGATTGAGAAAGACTGGGGTGCACAATTATTTATTCGTTCACAAAAAGGTTTAACAGCAACACCTGCTGGTGAACAAGTTATTGCATATGCAAAGGAAATGCTAGCCAAAAAGGAAGAAATATTTGAAACGATTCAATCCTTAACGACAAAGGTAAACGGGACATTGAAAATAGCTTGTGCATCCATTGTTGGTCAGAACTGGCTACCAAAAATCTTGAAGGAGTTTGTGTCAAAATATCCAGAGGCTAAAATATCACTGATGACGGGCTGGAGTTCTGAAATTGTGAAGGCTCTTTACGAGGGCGAGGCCCATGTAGGCATTGTACGAGGCCAAGTTGACTGGAAAGGAGAAAAGATCCACCTTTTCAGAGATACTCTTTATTTAGTGGACAAAGAGGTTAAAACAATTGAAGATGTGTTAAAGACAGACCGTCCATTTATTCAATATAAGAGTGATTCCAACTATTATCAAGAAATTCAGCAATGGTGGCAGCAGCATTTTGCCTCGAATCCAAGAAAACAAATTTTAGTGGATCAAATTGAAATTTGCAAGCAAATGGCATTAAATGGTATCGGTTATGCGATCTTGCCTTCTATTACGTTAAATGACCACGATGCCATTCACAAAATCCCTCTATCAAATGATGAAAAAGAGTTTGGTCTTACACGCGATACTTGGTTAATTGGTTATGAATCCTCTTTTGAATTAAGACAAGTAGAGGCGTTTGTGGAAGTAGTGCAGGATCATGCACGGTGTTTGTTTGATTATACTAAATAGAAAATCAGGCAGCTCCAGGTTGTTTTGGAGTTGCCTTTTTGCATTGTAGAATTCTTAAGAGTTTATGAATATTAATGAAGATAACATAAGAAATGGAACAAAATGCAATATAAATCGTATAATTATGTAACCATCTATTTACATAAAAAGGGGTTGAGCTTTTGAAAAAGACAAAATGGACGGCACTGACCTTACTAGTCATGCTGGTAATGAGCTTTATCTTGCCTACAACTCAGGCAAGTGCTGCTGCTACGCTAGAGGTGAAAGCAACAGCGGGTGTTTCTGGTAAAGCGAAATATCAATCAGTAGTACCACTCCAAGTTACAGTGAAAAATAATGGAGCTGACTTCTCAGGAGATATGGCGATTAATTCATCAAATTCTTATGAGGCAGCTTCAGCACTTGTCGTTCAAATTGATATAGCAGCAGGAGAGGAAAAGACATTTACTTTCTATCTTGATGGTTTAGCTGACTATAGTTATTCGGACACCGATTTATTTGCTTTTTATGAGGGAAGCATTGAAAAAGGAAAAAAGATTGCCTATAAGGGAACTAAACGTCTGCAATCAAATTTTTTAGACCCCTCATCAACATTCATTTATACATTAACAGATAAAAGTGATCGTCTTTCTGCACTATTACGTTTATCAACATTTGTAGCTCAAAGTAATGTGGAAGTATTTAATATCAATCAATTAAAAGATTATACACTTCCAGAAGATTCGCAGGGACTTGCGATGGCCAATGTCATTGTTGTAGATGAAGTGGCTATTGCTGATTTAACACCGAAACAACAAGAAGCATTACTAAAATGGGTACAGGATGGTGGTACCTTACTTCTAGGTGCTGCTGACCAAATTAATGCTACAGCAGGGGTTTTTAAAGAGTATTTACCTTTGTCATTATCACAAGAAATGACTGCGATTTCTGCAGAAGCTTTAACTAAATTGTCAGGAGGCGGCATTTTTACACAGCCGATTTCAGTATACTCAGCTACTAGTAGTGAAGGAAGTTTACCTGTATTAACAGAAAATAATGAAGTGTTAGCAGCAAAGAAAAAAGTGGGTAGCGGGGAAGTGATTCAAACAACCTTCTCTTTAGGTGATCAACCACTTGCTTCTATGGACGGCTACGGAGCACTTTTAGCCAAAGTGATAAATATTCAAAGTATTTCACAGCAAGGAATGATGAGACAGGGACAATCTCCTCTCGATCAAATATCTTATGAACTTCGTAACATTAATGAACTATTTCCATCATTCGAAGTATCAGTGAGCTATATGCTAATTGTCATTATTCTTTATATTTTAATAATCGGGCCAATTCTTTATTTTGTCTTGAAAAAAGCGGACAAGCGTGAACATGCATGGTGGATAATACCGTCCATCTCTGTTGTTCTTTCCATTGTTCTCTTTATTGTCGGAGCGAAGGATCGTATTGTTCAGCCACAAGTTCAACAATCTGCATTCTATAAAGTAAATGAAGACAATAGTGTAAATGGCTATTATGTAGAGTCCATTCTAACGAATCGTAGTGGGGACTTTGTGGTCAATGCTGACCAAAATACAACTGCTGTTGCATTAAGAAATTATAATAACTTCACAGGCACGATGGGACCATTACATGAATCTTCTTATATAAAAGAAAATGCTAGCGGTTCAACACTAACATTACGTGATTTAAGCTACTGGTCTGTGCAATCCTTTGGTGGAAAAACATCAGCACAAAATATCGGGAAGATGGATATAGATATAACACTGAAAAATGAAAAACTAACAGGAACAGTTAAAAATAATTTCCCGTTTGCATTAAAAGATGTCACATTAATCTCTGGTGTGAAAGAAGTAAAACTAGGTGATATTGAAGCAAATGGAACATTACAGGTAAATAAGGAACTGAAAACAACGGTTCTTCAAAAACCATCTATTTTCAATAATTATAATTATAGTTACCCATCGAAAAAGGATGAGGTAAACCCAATGCGGATTGAACGAATGAAAACTTTAGCATTGCCGCTTGTCGAAAAGGATAACCAGCCAATACTTACAGCTTGGACAGATCAAGCTGTGGTAGGTGTTGAATTAGAAACAAGTGCCAATATGTCACCGATTACGATGCTTGTTCAACCATTTAAAGGAAAAGTTGAGCTAACAGGTCCATTTACAATGAAGCGTAATAACTTCTCGTATTCAGTAGAGCCACTATCAGCAAATGGCTATTATGAAAAGATCGAGGAAGAATTGAATAAATGGTACCTATCTGAAGGGTTGTACGAAGTAACGATGACCATGCCAGATCAATTCATGGATGCCGTTGAATCACTTAATGAGCTGACAATTTCTAATAAGGATGTTTCACGTATGCAGCTATCCATTTGGAATAATGAAACGAATATATATGAGCCTTTAGTCGATACAAAGCAAGTGTTTACAGACAAGGTTTCAACATACTTTAATCAAGATGGGGAGCTTCGAATTGAAATCAAATATGGTCCCGATCCATCAGGAGAACAAACGAAGTTACCAGACATAGAGCTGAAAGGAGTGGCAAAATAATGATTGAAATTCGTGATTTAACGAAACGATACGGCTCCTTTACAGCATTAGATCATTTAAACTTATCTTTAGAAGAAGGCGTTGTATTTGGATTTGTTGGCGCAAATGGAGCAGGGAAATCAACGACATTCTCTATTTTAGCTACACTATTGTCACCGACTTCAGGAGATGCTCTGATAAATGGCAAAAGTGTTGTGAAGGAACCAAAAGAAGTTCGAAAGCAAATTGGTTATATGCCCGATTTCTTTGGTGTTTATGATCAGTTAAAAGTAGATGAATATTTAGATTTTTATGGAGCGAGCTACGGTATCCAATTAGCAGAGCGTCAAGTGTTAATTCCACAACTATTAGAACTAGTGAATTTAACAAGTAAACGCTATGAATATGTTGATTTATTATCACGTGGTATGAAGCAACGCTTATGTTTAGCTCGTGCACTCATCCATGATCCAAAGGTACTGATTCTAGATGAACCTGCATCAGGACTAGATCCGCGTGCTCGTGTGGAAATGCGAGATATTTTACGGAATTTAAAGTCTATGGGAAAAACAATTTTAATTTCGTCGCATATTTTACCTGAACTTGCTGAGATGTGTGATGAAATCGGTGTTATTGATAATGGTAAATTAATTGCACATGGAAATGTAGCCGCGATTCAGGCCCAGCTACAAGGAGAAAAGCGTATTGTGTTGAAAGTGACAGATCAATTGGATGCAGTACGAGCGTTTTTAGAGGAAGATCCTCATATTTCATCAATTGATGTCATTGAAAATCGTTTAGAAATAGCCTTTAACTATCGAGGAACAAATGCTGAGCAGGTGGCATTGCTAAAAAAAGCTATGCTTACAGATTTACCAATCTATGCATTAAGTGAAGAAGAGAAGGATTTAGAGGATGTCTTTATGGCGATTACGAAGGGAGCGGACAATCAATGATGGAAAGATTTGATAATCCAGTACTTGTTAAAGAATTGAAGTTACGCTTCCGTTCTTTTAAAAGCTTTTCAGGTTTAATGTTTTATTTAGCTGTACTGTGTATTTTCATTGCAGGGTTTTTATTGCTTACAACTGAATTTACTGGCAGAGGCTTCTTTAGACCAGAGACAAGCTTTATGATGTTTGCTGTGCTAACCATCTTGCAAATGGCATTAGTTCTTTTCATTACACCAAGTTTGACTGCTGGTGCTATCAGTAGTGAGCGCGAAAAGCAAACATTAAATATTTTATTAACAACGACACAAAGTTCTACACAAATTGTTATTGGAAAATTACTATCCTCCGTAGCATTTCTAGTATTGATGCTGGTAGCGGGATTACCACTTTACAGTCTAGTGTTTCTATTCGGTGGTGTGTCGCCTTCACAGCTTATTTCTATATTTTTATTTTATTTAGTCACTGTAGTAGCAATAGGTAGTATAGGCGTGATGTTTTCTACGATTACTAAGAGGACTATTGTTGCCATGATTGCCACATACGGCTCAATCATTTTCTTAGGAGGTATTACAGCATTCTTCTTCTTTTTAACAATGGCCTTTCATCAAATGGGCAATGCCATTGGAACAGGTGCCTCCTTTATGACCTATTTCTGGGCATCTATTAATCCAGGTGCCTTGATGCTGACACTTATTTCTCCAGAGATGGGGGATGCATTAGCAGAGCTTTCGGGTGTAGAACTACCTGTATGGATTACTTATTTAATTGCTTATGTATTCATCATTGTGCTTTGTTTAACGATTGCGATTAAAAAATTGCGTGCCAACATGAAAAGTAACCGATGAGGAGGAATTGGTATGGAGCGTCGTAAGCAATTACGAAAATATATTCAGCGTGCAAAATCGAGATTAACTCTTGAAAGGAGCATTCCCATTGCACAATACGGTTTGTTTTTGGCATTGCTTTCGAGTGCTTCTCTCGTACTTATTTCCCGACTATTTGTCTGGCCATATTATCGCCAAATAGCGTTAGGAGCCTTTATTACCGTTATTATTTCAACCATTGCTTATATTTGGTGGAAACGGGTCAAAGAGAAAGAGGCATTGCATAAACTGGATCATTATTTCTCACATAATGAATTAGTGACAGCTTTATCATTTAAAGATGATCAGGATCCTCTTGTTCAATCATTATTATCGAAAGCTATCCAAAATGCTGAAAAAGCTTTCGCAGACTTTAAGGCTCGAAAGAAAAATCTATTTCGTCCAAAGGCGTTTATCGGTTTATTTATTACAACAGTTGTACTAGCCATTCTTTATATGTTCCCAGCAGCTACGCAAATTGAAGCAATAGAGGTTGAAAAGGAGCAAGCAGTTATCGAAGATATGAAGAAGGAAGTTGCTGAATTAGAGAAGAAGGCGGAAACAAAAGAAGTAAAGGAGCAATTGCAAGAACTTCAAAATACTTTAAAAGAGGCTGAAACAGCAGAAGAAGCTTTACGAGAAGTTGTCAAAAAGCAAAAGGAGCTAGCATTAAAGGAGCAGCAATTAAAGGATAAACAAACGGCTAGTCAAGATGGCACAACAGAAGGCCAAGGATTATCGAAGGAAGAGGTTGAGCAGCTAAAAGAGCTTGCCCAAATGCAGCAAGGGCTCACAGAAAATGCAAATGCCACACAAACTGCTATGAGTAAACTTGGTAAACCAGCAAGTAACTCCTTACAAAATGCAATTGCGAGTGCCAATAATGCCAGCAGCCACAATCAAAACAGTCAACAGTCATCTGGTAATTCCCAACCTAGTAATCAACAAAGCCAGTCTAGTCAAAATAATGCTCAAAGTGGTTCTCAACAGCAAAATGGTAGTGGCCAGAGCAATGGTCAAGGCCAGGGACAAGGCCAAGGCCAGGGACAAGGCCAGGGACAAGGCCAGGGACAAGGCCAGGGACAAGGCCAAGGCCAAGGACAAGGACAGGGCCAAGGACAGGGACAAGGTCAAGGTCAGGGACAAGGTGGTCAAGGAGCAGGAAGTGGCCAAGGCGGTCGGAATTTGCTAACGACACCGAATCGAATAGGTGGGGCAAGTGAGACATCAGTAGATGGTGGCGCATTAGGAGATGGTTCCCATGTATCTGAGCAACAAGGAAATGGTCCGATAACAAAAGGTTCTATTCGACCTTATGAAGAAGTAATTGGCTCTTATAAAGACAGCTATTTAGAGAGTTCAGAGCGCTTACAATTACCGAAGGATTTACAAAATGTCGTGCAATCTTATTTCACGTCAATTGAGTCGCAGTAGGAGGAAAAGAAATGGCCTTTACAGAGCAACAGTATGTAGATATGAGTACGAAATTACAACAAGTTAAAGAAGAAATCCATCGCTTCATTGTTGGACAGGAAGAAGCAATTGATTATACCCTGTATGCAGTATTAGCGGATGGTCATGCATTGTTAGAAGGTTTACCTGGTTTAGGAAAAACGATGTTAATTCGTACCATTTCAGAGGTACTGGATCTGTCGTTTTCACGTATTCAATTTACACCAGATCTTATGCCAGCAGATATAACAGGTACGAGCATGATTGAACGTACACCCGATGGGAAGCAGCAATTTACCTTTCAACCTGGGCCAATCTTTAGTCAAATGGTATTGGCTGATGAGATAAATCGCGCAACACCCAAAACCCAAAGTGCCTTGTTGGAAGCAATGGGAGAAAAAACGGTAACCATATTAGGGGATACAAAAAAAATGGCGAGACCATTTTTCGTGCTGGCAACTCAAAACCCTATTGAAATGGAAGGAACATACCCATTACCAGAAGCACAGATGGACCGTTTCCTTTGTAAAATTCTTGTACCCTATCCAGAAAAAAGCGAACTTATGGAAATTATGAAGCGAACGACAGGTGCCCAGGAAATTGGTTTACAGAAACAGATGGATACGGATGCTCTCATTCAAGCTCAGCAAATGGTAAAGGAAGTGATGGTTGCTGATGAAATGCTAGAGTATGCAACTGATCTAGTAGTGGCTACGCATCCTGAGAGAACAGATGCGCTTGATGAGGTTAAACAATATGCAATGTATGGCAGTGGTCCACGTGGTTTGCAGAGCTTAATCAAATTGGCAAAGGCAAGAGCTTTAATGAATGGTCGTTTTCATGTTTCTGTAGCGGATATTAAATCTGTTGCTAAGCCTGTTTTACGTCATCGCATGCTGTTGAATTATGAAGGGGAGGCTTCAGGAAAAACAGCAGACGATGTGATTGATGTTATTTTAGAAAAAGTTCAGCAAGGTATTAGCAAGTGACAGCAAAATACTTATTGCCCGAAGACTGGTTAGCGAAAATCAGTCGCTTTCAAGTAGCGACGGCCTCCAAACTACGCGGGCAACATAAGGGCTCGCACCGTTCTCAACGCTTCGGGGCATCCCTTGATTTCTCGGATTTTCGAGAATACCATTTAGGAGATGATGTACGCCAAGTGGATTGGAACGTCTTTGCTCGTACAGATAAATACTTTATTAAAAGGTTTTTAGATGAGCAAGAGATGCGTGTACATATTCTACTAGATGCTACCAAATCAATGGGGCAACATGCTAAGTGGTTATTTGCTCGTCAAATTGTGGCCTCCCTCGGTCTGATGGTATTAGGTCGAGATGATCGTCTATCCTTTTCTTTTGTCCAAGATGAAGTGAAGCCACCATTTCGACGGAAGGGTACCATGTATCGCCGAGCTTTTTTACAGCTAGTAACAGATATAGAGGAAGCTAATTACTCTAATCGTTTTGCCAAGGATGCACTTAAAGCTTTACCTAAAGATAGTACCGTATTATTCATTGTTACAGATGGATTAGAGCCAATTGAGGAATGGGAACAGCTATTAAAAAGGATACCACGCTATGCTGGAGATGTTCGCATTTTGCAAATTGTAACGCAAGAAGAACTGTCACCAAATTATTCGGGTGATGTACGTCTCCTTGATCGTGAAACAGGTAATGATGTGAATGTGACGATGTCCTCTAAAGTATTAGAGTCCTACCATGCAAGACGCATACTACATGAAGAAGAATTTGAAGCCATTTGCCGTCGCTTTGGTGTTCGAAAATTACAATTGAAAGTGGAAGATGGATTGCAACATGCGATTTTCCAGCAATTATTAAAAGCACATTGGATTAGGTGAGGTGAGCCGTATTGGGCTTTAGTCAAATTATATTTAGCTGGACGGCCATCATCCCGGTCATTGTCCTACTTTATTATTTCTTTCGAAAAAAATATACAGATCAAACAGTTTCTTCGACGCTTTTTTGGTCGGAGATTATGCAGGAAACGCGAGTATCGCCTTATTTAAAGCATTTACAAAAAAATGCCCTACTATATTTACAGCTTCTTGCTTTACTGCTACTTGTTTTGGCATTGATGAATCCTTATATAAAAAAATCAACCATTGTTGGTGCACAAACCATATTTATTGTAGATACTTCAGCCACAATGCTGGCAGGTAAAGAGCAATCAACCTTTGACGCTCATAAACAGGAAATGCTGAACTTGATGAATGAATTGAATGGTCGACCTGTCACATTAATTACAACTGGTGCTGCACCAAAAGCTGTTTTACAGCAAGAAACAAACACGAGTGAAATAAAAAAAGCTATTCAAGATTTACAAGTAACCTATGAAACTGCTGAAATGAATAAGGCGCTGGATGTAGCACAGGCATTTGTGGGCGACACACCGACTTCTATCTATGTTTTTACAGATACACTTGATAAAAAGCAATTACCGATGGACAAGGATTCTGTGAAATGGCTAGTAAGAGGTGCTACAAAAGACTTAACAAATATCGCTATCACCCGCTTTGCTGCTACGACAGATGGGCAAGCTACGCTGGCACTTGTACAACTCCATAATGATACAAATACCGAGCAAAAGGTAACGCTCGCATTGAATAATGCAGAGGGTGAGGAGCTGGTAGCAGAAAGTGTCGTTGTGCCTCCAAATGAAGCCATTACGAAAACATTTAAAGATTTGCCTTTAGCAAAATCCATGACAGCTATTATTGATGCAAAAGATGATTATGACATAGACAATCAACAAACAGTTTTACTACAAACGACTACGTCAAAAATTATTGTTGATCAAGGCTTGCATCAACTGATACAAAAAGGTTTTCAAACAGTTAGTAGTGGCGTAAAAATCGTCCCTTCCTTGCAAGTCGCTGACAATCAAGATGCTACCATAATCACAAACCAATCAGCGTTATTGGAAAAGATGGACAATCCCCTCGTATTATTTGGTCGTGATGATGCAGAAAAAGTAGATGCGAATGGGACGGTAAGCACTAGCAGTGATGCATTATTTGCCTTTAGTGAACTAAAGGATGTTTATGTTAGTGCTGTTTATCCTGGTTTTGCGGACTATGAAACGATTGCTTCTGTTGGAGAAGAGCCGTTCATCCAACGCTCCCCAAAAGGAGATATCGTTGTTTTAGCCGATATTGCTGATACAGATTGGCCTTTACATCCATCATTCCCACTATTTCTATGGAGTACAGAGCAGCAGCTAACAGAATCAGTTGGGTCACTTGGGATTTTTTCACCCAATGAACAACGTGCAGTTGCTTTAGCGCAAGGAGACTGGAATGTTTATTCGCAAGAAGACGAGTTTCTTTCGTCTGTTACGAAGGGGATGCTAACTGCGCCCAAACAGCCAGGCATTTATATGGTACGCTCAAATAATGAGGAAAAACAATTGATTGTACAATTGCAAGCACAAGAACGTGTCATTGAACAAGGAACAAGTTTTACATTAGGTGATATTTCAGACAATGGAAAGGAAGAAGTGTCGATGACCTCTTTCGTGCCTTGGCTAATTGTAATTATTTTACTATTGCTTGTTTCAGAGTGGGAGGTGCAACGACGTCGTGGATTTACGAATTGATATGCCGTTAGTATTGTTGTTACTCCTTCCATTATTCTTGTATTTTGGATGGACATACTTTCATGAGCGGCAGCGACTTAAAAGAAGTCATATTGTTGTACTTACTATTCGCATAGCGGCAGCAGGCTGTTTAGTTTTTGCACTCGCAGGTCCATATCTATTATTACCAATAAAAGAAGAACAAATTGTTTATTTAGTAGACCGTTCTGCTTCTATGAATGGTACGGAAGATGAGATGGTTCAGTTTATACAGGAGAGCCTCCAATCAAAAAAAGAACCACAACTTGCGGGCATTTATTCATTTTCCTCTACTTTACAAACAGAAGCTATTTTATCTAAAACATTAAAGGAAGTACCGAAACTAACTGAAATTAAAGCTACCGATCAAACAAATATAGAACAAAGTCTACAGCTTGCTTCAGGGATTATAGATCCTAAAAAAGCAACTCGTCTTGTGCTACTAACAGATGGTAATGAGACAAAGGGCGATGCTTTAGAATTTGCTACGAAGTTGAAAGGCTCTAATATTTGTGTGGATATTAAGCCTTTTAGTCAACCAGTTGTCAATGATGTATCACTAAAAAGCTTTGTATCCCCTCAAGTTGCTTACGTTGGAGAGCAACAACAATTAGTGACAGACATACATGCAACATCAGCAGGTCAAGGCGAGCTATTACTATATGAAAATGATGAGCTTATTCATCGAGAGGCAGTTGAGCTGACTGAAGGCACGAATGTGTTTACCTATAAACATGCAGCAACAGCTGAAGGACTTGTAAAATATGAAGCCGTTGTTCAAGTTGGTCAGGATGCCATTTTTGAAAACAATAAGTTAACTAGTGTCACAATGGTTCAAAGTGAACCACATTTATTAATCGTTAATGGTTATGAAACAGCATCACCCATCGCAGCAGCACTTGGTAGTCAATCCATTGCCTATGATGTTGTAGCACCTAAAAGTTTACCAAATGAACTATCCAGCTATTTGCAATATAATGCTATCGTTTTCGACAATGTACCAGGTCATTTAGTGGGTGAAGCAAAAATGAGTGTTATTGAGCAAGCAGTCAAAAACTTTGGAGTTGGTTTTACAATGGTGGGTGGAGAAAATAGTTTTGGTCTAGGCGGCTATTTTAAAACACCGATTGAAACCTTATTGCCAGTGGAAATGGAAATTAAGGGCAAAGAGCAATTACCTTCCTTAGGATTAGTGATTGTACTTGACCGTTCTGGCAGTATGCAAGGCTCGAAGCTTGAGCTTGCTAAGGAAGCAGCGGCACGTTCTGTTGAGATGTTGCGAGATGAGGATACATTAGGATTCATCGCCTTTGATGATCGTCCTTGGGAGATTATAGAGACAGGGCCTCTTAACAGTAAAGAAGAGGCTGTGGATACTATTTTATCAGTAACACCTGGTGGGGGAACAGAAATCTATAGTTCATTAGCTAAAGCCTACGAGAACCTTGCTGATTTAAAGCTCCAACGTAAGCATATTATCCTCTTAACAGATGGGCAGTCACAGGCAGGGAACTATGAGGATTTAATTGGTGAAGGGAAAGAAGAGGGTATAACCTTATCGACAGTAGCGATTGGACAAGATGCCGATGCGAACTTATTAGAAGCGCTTAGTGACATGGGCAGTGGACGTTTCTATGATGTGATAGATGAGCAAACCATTCCTTCTATTTTATCTCGGGAAACAGCTATGATTTCCCGCACCTATATTGAGGACAATCCATTCTATCCGGCAATTTATAATGCAGCAGGATGGAACTCACTGTTTGCTAATGGTGTCCCACAAATGAATGCATATATTGGGACAACGGCAAAACAGGGGGCTACTGTTGTAGCAGAAAGCGAGAAAGAAGATCCTGTGTTAGCGCAGTGGCAATATGGTCTTGGTAAAACATTTGCCTTTACATCTGATTCAACGGGTAAATGGACTGGAGATTGGGCAAGATGGCAGAATTGGGGAGCATTTTGGCAAACACTTATTTCTCAAATGCTACCAAGCTACAATGATGTAGCCTATGATGTAAGATTGGAAGCAGATGGTTCCTTTATGATTACAGACCCTACAAATGAAGCCGCATTTTTAGATATTGTAGCGGTAAATGAAGCAGGGGAGGAGCTAGAAACACAACTTGAAACCATTTCCGCATCTCAAGTTCGAGCTGTAGTACAAGCTGAACCTGGATTAATTTTCTTCCGTATAGCAGATGAAAAGCAGGCCATTTATCAGGCAGGGCTAAGTGTTCCTTATAGTGCTGAATACGAACTACTCCCTGTAAATAACCAACTGATAGAAGAGTTAACTCAACGAACAGGAGGCACTGTTTTAAAGGAACCACAAGATGTCTTCCGTGACTTTACGACAAAAGGAGCAGATCGGCAAAATATTGCCACATGGCTACTCTTAGCGAGTATGCTTCTTTTCTTTATTGATATTACCATAAGACGTTTTGGTTGGAATTTCCTAACGAATGCGAAGAAAAAAGAGCCGCTGGTTGAGGAAAAAACTATAGAAGCAGAAGACACAAATGTAGCACAGTTGTTAAAAGGCATGAAAAAACGATCTTAAAATAGAGGAAGCAGTGCAAACTCGAATAGTTTTGCACTGCTTTTTTATATTGCATGAAATAAAGAGTTATCCCCTTTGTAAAGAGGGTAAATGAGAAGAAAAGCGATCCAAATTGGACTACCCCAGCTCAATGAATGCTCATAATTCAATCTCTCTCAATAAAGAGAAGAATTAAACCTCTTTACTAGCTCTGTTTTACGCAAGCTACTCGCAACCATTACACCTAAAATAGCACCGATCGTACTTGATGTTAAAAAGGCTGGTAGGAAGAAGAATGCTGCTACAGATGTTCCCATGAATAATTTTGCATAAGGGACGGCAATAAGTGAAGCCAGAATGCCCGTTCCGATAACTTCTCCGATACCAGCTAACCACATTTTATTGCTATATTTATAGGCAAGGGCAGCACAGAACGCACCGATGATACTACCAGGGATAGCTAGTAGAGAGCCTGTTCCAGTAAGGATACGAATGATGGCAGTGACAAAGGCAACTATAACTGTTGGTACGGGTCCAAGTATAATGGCTCCTATCACATTAATAGCATGCTGAACTGGGTAAGCACGTGCGATTCCTGTTGGGATGGATACGAAAGTAGAGCCTGCAACAGCAACGGCTACTAATAAAGCCATGACTGTTAATTTACAAATTGACATAAAGTTCACTCCTTTTGGTAAAGTTCGTGAGGAAAAATAAAAAGGCCACCCCCTTTAAACAATAGGAAGCGGCCTTGCGTGTATATAGTGACAACAGCAAGTAGCGCCACTTCCCTCCGCTAGTGTGAACTAGATCAGGTTCAAAGGGTCCGTATATTACCATATACGTCTCAGCCTTTTAAAGACTCCCCTAGTGGTTAAAATCATTCAATTTTGTGAATCAACAATAATGTAACATACTGCTAAAAATAGTCAATGATTTTTCAGACTATTTTGTATCGGGATGCATTAAATGAGGTGCTTTTTTCACTGTCCAGATGAGCGCAAGGAAGAAACAGGCTAATAATATGATAGAACCGAAAATATATGGGCTATTCATATTCCAGTCAAATAATAAACCTGCCAAAGCGGGTCCAATCATATTTCCGAGGCTCATATAGGCATTATTCAAGCCCGCAGCAAATCCCTGCTCTTTCTCTGCAAGCTTTGAGATGAGTGTATTAACAGCTGGACGAATTAATGTCGTTGCTGTAGAGAAAATTGTTGCTACAACTAAAATAAGGGCAAAGCCAGAAACAAATAATATTAAGAAAATAGCAACGGATGCAATAAATAAATTTACTAGTACTACTTTCATTTCACCATAACGATTGAACAGTGGTGTAATAATAAACATTTGTACTACTACTCCAAAAGCACCACCAACAACTAATATAATCGCTATATCTACAGGTGTGTAATTAAACTTTTCTGTCACAAATAATGACAATGTCGTTTGGAAATTTGCAATTCCAAACGAGAACACCAGCATAATTATGAGCATAACAAAATAAGGCATATGTATGGAACGAGCCATTTGCTTCGCCAGATTGTCTTGCTTTTGTTTCTGTTGAGCAGTGTTTGGTTTGGTAGAAGGTAATAAAAAGTAAGATAAAATAGATGCTACAATGGCTGCAGCTCCAGCTGTGAAAAATGGGAAATGTAAGCTTACCTTTGCTAAAAAGCCACCAATACCAGGTCCAATCATAAAGCCAAGAGACATAGCGGCACCCAACATCCCCATACCTTTCCCACGTTCTTCATAGGTTGTGACGTCAGCGACAAAAGCCATAATAGGAGGTGCAACAAATGCGGAACCTAGACCACCTAAAAATCGTGCTAAAAAGAGCATCCATACATCTGTAGCAAGGCCAAATCCGATTTGTGCAAGACCTGTTACGATAAGACCGAAAATAATTAAATTTTTTCGTCCGTACTGATCTGAAAGATTCCCAGCAATAGGAGAAAATACGAATTGAGCTAAGGCGAACGTTGCGATTAGCATACCTAGAACTTGTCCTGCTGCACCAAATATTTTTAAATACTCTGGCATGACAGGAATAATAATGCCAATACTCCCCATTGCGATAAACATATTAAACATTAAAATATACAAAGCCGCCTTATTGGACTTCTGCTGGGTCATCGAATGAACCCCCTTTTTGTAATCAAATATAGTACAGTCTATCATAAAGAATTATTGCTTGGCTAATAGTTAAGATTATAGTACTGGTTCTATATTTAGAATGGTTTTCCACAAAAGTTTTTATCCACGCACCTATGCATGATGAAATAATACATTTTAGTCATAAAAGTTGAGGGAAAAGAAGCTATGGGAGGATAAATTAGTAAAGCAACAACAATTGAGGGACTTCTCTTATAAAGGGAGATTAAAAATTTGGAGAGTCTGTCTGTAATGGCATAAAGCATGGCTATAAATTGTAGCGATGTTGAGCGTTAGAAGTTATGGACTATCAAAAGTACACTAATGTGAGAATCTATTAAAATTTAGATAAAATATTTTATAAATATAATAATGCAAATAGTCGATTGAAAATGTTCTTAGTTTAATAAACAGTTAGACAAGCAGAGAAAAAAACTAGCGAATTGGTGTGAAAACCAATTCGCTAGTTTAATTATCTGATACTCATTTTAAATTCTAAAAATAATTCGTTGTATTTCCCTAAATAATCAGGTCCTAAATTTTTGTAGACCTCTAATGTATCACGTTGTTCTTCAGAAGGATAGTAGCGTTCGTCAGAAACAACTTCTTCGTCCATTAAGTCCATAGCGGCAATATTAGGAGTAGAATAGCCTACAAAATCAGCATTTTGAGCACCTGATTCAGCACTTAGCATGAAGTTAATAAAGGTGTGGGCACCATCAATATTTTTCGATGTTTTTGGGATGACCATATTATCAAACCATAAGTTTGAGCCTTCCTCAGGTACAGCAAAGTCTAACTCTTCATTTTCATACATCATATCAGCTGCTTGGCCAGACCATGTAAGGGCAACAGTTGCCTCATTATTGATCATTAACGGTGTGATTTCATCTCCAATGATCGCTTTAACATTTGGTGCAAGTGTAATTAATTTGTCAGTAGCTTCACGAAGTTCCTGATCATCTAGTGAATTCAGAGAATAGCCAAGACTGTTTAAGCCCATCCCAATGACTTCACGCGCACCATCTACTAAAAAGACTTTTCGCTTTAAAGAAGGGTCCCATAAATCGTCCCAAGAGGAGAAGTCTAAGTCTCCAACAAGGCTTGGATTGTAGACAATACCTACTGTTCCCCAAAAATAAGGGACAGAATATTTATTGTTAGCATCGAATGGTAAATCTAAAAAGTAAGGGTCAATATTTTTTAAATTAGGGATTTTCGTTTTATCTAAAGGAATTAATAATTTTTCTTCCTTCATCTTCTCAATCATATATTCAGAAGGGACAGCAATATCGTAAGCTGTTCCGCCTTGCTGAATCTTTGTCATCATAGCTTCATTGGAATCGAATGTTTCATAGATGACATGAATGCCTGTTTCTTTTTCAAATTCTTTTAACAAATCAGGATCAATATATTCTCCCCAGTTAAAGATGGTTAACGTGTCTTTTCCACTTTTACCGCCTCCCGCACTTAAGGCATCAGCCGCATAGAATAAAAGGGCTGAAACGACAAGGATGGCGATGGTAGCTTGAATTAGTGACTTCATCGATGCCCCTCCATTCTTTTACTCGTACGACTTGTCATGAAATAATAACCAACAACAACTAAAACCGTAACAAAGAATACTAATCCAGAAATTGCATTCACCGTTAGAGAAATTCCTGCGCGGGCCATTGAATAAATTTCTACGGATAAAGTACTAAAGCCATTACCTGTTACAAAGAATGTCACGGCAAAATCATCTAATGAATACGTAAGGGCAAGGAAGAAGCCTGCAAAAATACCTGGCTGAATATAAGGAAGAATGACACGCATCATAACGTCCTTTTTCGTTGCCCCTAAATCTAATGCTGCATCGATTAATGAGTTATTCATTTCTAGTAGCTTTGGTAAAACCATTAATACAACAATCGGTACACTAAATGCAACATGGGCTAGTAAAACAGATGCAAAGCCCAGTTTAATGCCTACCATTGTAAATAAAATTAAGAAGCTAGCCCCGATAATTACGTCTGGGCTGACGATTAAGACATTGTTTAAGGATAATAAAGTATTACGCATTTTAGAATCCTTAACCGTCACAATTCCAATTGCTCCTAGCGTACCAATAATAGTAGAAATGAGAGCAGAAAGTAATGCCACGATGACCGTATTTATTAATATAACAAGAAGACGCGAATCTTCAAAAACAGCTTGATAATGCTCCAAAGTAAAGGATTCAAAATTATTCATGGAGCCGCCACTATTAAACGAGTAAAAGATTAAATAGAAAATTGGAGCATAGAGAACGATAAAAACAATTGTTAAATAGACTTTGGCTGAAGCAGATAGTTTGTTCATCGTACGCGACCTCCTTTATCCTTTTGTCCCGTAATTAGCATGATAATCACCATGAATAAAATTAAGAATACAGCAATAGTGGAACCCATACCCCAGTTTTGCGTCACAAGGAATTGCTGTTCAATCGCTGTGCCTAGAGTAATGACACGGTTCCCTGCAATTAAGCGAGTAATCATGAACAGGGATAGGGCAGGGATAAAGACAACTTGAATACCAGATTTAACGCCATCCATTGTCAATGGTAAAACAACACGACGGAAGGTTGTAAAAGCCGAAGCACCCAAATCCCGTGCTGCATAAATGAGCGTTGGGTTTAAACGATCTAAAGAATTGAAGATCGGTAAAATCATAAATGGAATAAAAATATAGACCGACACAAAGACAAAGCTAATATCGGTAAAGAGCATTTGCTTTGGATCGAAGCCAAATACTTCGATAAATGCATTAATAGGCCCGTATAACCCAAAGATGCCGATAAAGGCATATGTTTTTAACAAAAGATTAATCCATGAAGGAATAATAATAAGTAGAAGCCAAAGTTGTTTATGCTTAGTCTTCGTTAAAAAATAAGCAGTTGGGTATGAAATTAATAGTGTAAAGAATGTAATTAAAAATGCATACCAAAACGAGCTCAAAGTCATCTTTAAGTAAACAGAAGAAAAGAACGCTTTATAGTTATCGAGCGTAAAGTTGCCATGTAAATCAAGCAGGGAATAATAGACAACGAGTGCAATTGGCGCGATAACGAAAAAGGCAATCCATAACACATATGGAAATAACGCTGATTTTGATGTTTTAGTTTGCATCTTCATCGTCTCCATACGATTCTAATCGTTTATCAAACTCTTCCTCTGTTTCGTTTAAGCGCATTACGTGAATCGCCTCAGGATCAAAGTCTAAGCCAATCTCAGTCCCTACTTCTGCTTTCTTCAATGAATGGACTAGCCACTCATTACCATCTTTATCGTATGTGGATAATTCATAATGTACCCCTCGGAATAATTGTGTATCCACTTTTACCACAAGTTTGCCTTTATCGATCGTTGTCATTTCTAAATCTTCTGGTCGAATGACAATGTCTATTTTTTCATTTGGCTTCATCCCTTGGTCGACACATTCAAAAACTTTGCCAGCAAATTCAACCTTGAAATCCTCAATCATCACGCCGGGTACAATATTGGATTCACCAATAAAGTCAGCAACAAAGCGGTTAATCGGTTCATCATAAATATCCACTGGTGTACCTGACTGCTGAATTTGTCCTTCACTTAAGACAAAAATTTCATCACTCATGGCAAGTGCTTCTTCTTGATCATGTGTAACAAAGACAAATGTTTTACCAAGACGTTGCTGTAATTCACGTAGCTCATATTGCATTTCTGTACGTAGCTTTAAGTCTAAAGCTGAAAGTGGCTCATCCAGTAAAATTACTTCAGGGTCATTGACAATGGCACGTGCAATCGCGACTCGTTGTCGTTGTCCACCAGACATTTCAGATATTTCGCGGTTACCATAGCCTGCCAAATTGACAAACTTTAAGGCTTCAGCTACACGCTCTTTTATGTCCTTTTCAGGAAGCTTTTTAATACGTAGGCCAAATGCGACATTTTCAAACACATTTAAATGAGGGAACAGCGCATAATCCTGAAAAACAGTATTAACTTGACGTTCATTGGCAGGAACTGCATTAATCTTTTTATCATGGAAAAATATATTTCCTGTTGTAGGTTCCGTAAATCCTGCAATAATTCGTAAAATGGTTGTTTTACCACAACCTGATGGACCAAGCAGTGTATAAAATTTCCCTTTTTCAAGCTCCAAATTGATATTTTTTAAAACGACGGTACCGTCGCTATATGACTTTGAAACATTTTCAAAGCGGATAATTGAATTGGTTGTCATGGATGCGCCTCCTTAAGCTATAAATAAGAATCTGTTGCGACAAGTAAAATTTTTGTTTCATCATCATGTGCATTAAAAATCTGATGATGGTCTGTCGCGTCATAATAAAGTGCGTTACCTTCACTTGCGATATACTGTTCATTCCCTAAAACGAGACGAATACGCCCTTTAACAACATAAATAAATGTTTCAGAAAGCGAAGGCTCAAACTGTTTAAACTCGCCATCTGCTGCAAAGGTTAAGAAAATGGGTTCCATCTCTTTTTCATTCGAAGTAGGAATCAGCCATTGAATTTCATATTTTTTTTCTTCATCTGTATAGGTAGATTGGTCTTCCTCTGTATAAACAACCTTCTGTTCAGGTGATTCATCATCAAAAAAGTCTTTGGGTCTTGACCCTAATACTTCTAAGATTGAAAATAATGTTTCAATTGAAGGTGAGTTTAGATCACGTTCTAATTGGGAAATATAACCTTTGCTTAAATCTGTACGTTCTCCAAGTTCCTCTTGGGTAAGACCTTTTTTTAAACGAAGCGCTTTAATTTTTGCTCCTATTTGCATCTTTTCCCTCCTAAGAGAAGTTTAGCAATGATAAACTTTCGAAATATGAAGTTTACTTTAACGAAACTTTTAGTTTACTAAAACCATTACAATTATACATAATAATAAAAAATTTGCAATCGTTTTTCGTGAAAAAAATAGCTGTAAAAAGTTAAAAAATAGGGTATAAATGAAAGTGAGAAAAATTTTGAATAGAGTAGAATATTATTGTCAAAAATAGCTTGTAGATAGACAATAGCAATAATTCCAGTTATGGATTTGACGAATTTTTGTCAATCCATTTTAATCATCCAAACGGGCGGAGTTTACTTGTTTGAAAAACTGCGGTTACTCTGCTATCGTAGAAGACGAGTTCGCTAGTGCGAATGGAATATATAAACTACATATTTATTCGGAGGGATTTATTATGGCAGAACGCATGGTAGGTAAACAAGCACCTGACTTTACAATGGAAGCAGTACTTTCAGACAAATCGTTTGGTAAAGTATCATTAGAAGATATTAAAGCACAAGATAAATGGACAGTTCTTTTCTTCTATCCAATGGACTTTACATTTGTATGTCCAACTGAAATCACTGCAATGAGCGATCGTTATGACGAGTTCGAAGACTTAGATGCAGAAGTAATCGGTGTTTCTACTGACACAATCCACACACACTTAGCATGGATTAACACAGACCGTACGCAAAATGGTCTTGGTGAATTAAAATACCCATTAGCTGCTGATACAAACCATCAAGTATCTAAAGAATATGGTGTATTAATTGAAGAAGAAGGTATCGCATTACGTGGTTTATTCATCATCAACCCAGAAGGCGAATTAAAATACCAAACAGTGTTTGATAACAACATCGGCCGTGATGTTGATGAAACACTACGTGTACTTCAAGCACTACAAACTGGTGGTCTTTGCCCAGCTAACTGGCGTCCAGGCCAAGCAACTCTATAATCTAAATAGAGTCGAATCATTATGCGAAAAATTAAAAGTCCCCACGACAAGCTTGTGGGGACTTTTAACTGAATTTTTGTTTTGGAAAAGAGTTTTTATACCGTTATCTAAATATTTGAAGACAAACGATCTTTTAGAGGAGGATTTTTATGAAACTTCGTGAACAAATGCCTGAATTAGTTGGCGCAACGACTTGGTTAAATGGTGAAGTAACTAAAGCAGAATTAGTAGGCAAAAAACCAACATTAATCCACTTCTGGTCAGTAAGCTGTCATTTATGTAAAGAAGCAATGCCAGATGTGAACAATTTCCGCGATCAATATAAAGATGAATTAAACGTTGTAGCAGTACATATGCCACGTTCTGAGGCAGATACTGATTTAGACACAATTAAAGCAGTAGCAGCAGAGCATGATATTGTGCAACCAATCTTTGTAGATAGTGAAATGAAGCTAACAGATGCTTTTGAAAACCAATATGTTCCAGCATATTTTGTGTTCGATAAAGATGGTCAGCTGCGTCATATGCAAGCTGGTGGTAGTGGTATGAAAATGCTAGAAAAGCGTGTAAACCGCGTGCTAGATGAGATGCGTAACGCTGAATAATAACGATATGTTGAAGACGGGGATTAAGATCCTCGTCTTTTTTGTTGTCCACCATTGACGAATTGGCTCTTGTTTTGACAATACATATCGCAGAGAATAGGCTACAATGGTGGTATAGTAGTTTTCGGAGGGATTTTTATGATGAAAAAAGAGTTTGCAGTCATAGGGCTTGGACGTTTTGGAGGCAGTATTGTTCGTGAATTAATGAGTCAGGGCGCACAGGTAATGGCAATTGATCATTCTTCAGAGCGTGTAGATGAGTTTGCTTCCATTGCTACACAAGCTGTTATTGCAGATTCAACCGATGAATCGGTGTTGAATTCATTAGGTATTCGTAATTTTGAGCACGTGATTGTAGCAATTGGGGAAGATATTCAAGCAAGTATATTAACAACAATCATTTTAAAGGAAATTGGTGTTGAGCAAATTACAGTAAAAGCTCAAAACGATTACCATGAAAAGGTTTTACGTAAAATTGGCGCAGATTTTGTCGTCCATCCTGAGCGAGATATGGGTATTCGTATTGCTAATAATATGTTGTCGAATACTGTTCTAGATTATTTAGAGCTATCAGATGAACACTCCATTATGGAATTAAAGGCTAATGATGCGATTGCTGGCTATTCCATTATGGATTTAGATATTCGCGCTAAATATGGCATCAATATTGTAGGAATTAAGCGTGGGGCTGATATTATCGTATCTCCACAGGCGAGTGACAAGATTTTATTAGGAGATATTATGCTTGTTATAGGCGCTGATGTTGATATAAATCGCTTTGTTAAAAAGGCCTTGAATGGGTAAGAGCAAATGACGAAACGCAGATGGAGACTTGTTATATTCGCTGGTATTTTATTAGTCGGTGCTTTTATTATGCAAAACAGAGAAAAAAGTGAAGATGAAGCTATTTCTCTTGTTCTAGATCATGCCACAGAAATTGACGACATTGAATTATTCCAAGGAGATCAATCGCTATTTCATGCTACAGGCGATGAAGCACAAGACTTTATTGAGAAATATCCTTTAAGTCATGTAAGGAAGCTTTCCAAAAAGGAAAGAACTATTTTTGAAGAAAAGCCTGTATATCATATCGTTTATAAAATGAAGGATAAGCCTCTTTATGAGGTAGAAATATTAAAAGTGGCTATTAGTTCTGAACTTGATGAAGAGTTACAGCAAATGGTTTTTCGTGTGGATGATGCACAATATTTGGTTTATTGGGCAAAAGAGAAAAAGGTACTCGAACAATCGACCAACACGCAACGATTACTTGAACAATACGGGCAATAATGCAGGTAGTGATACAGCAATTCATGCTGGTCACTACTTTTTTATTCTATTTTTAAGAAAAAATTGGAAAAAATATTTGATTTCATCGAGAGAGTTAGATTAAACTTTGACATAAAGAAGGGGGCTAGATGTAATGAAAATCATGTCAACTAATTGTGTAATCGAACAATTACAACCAGAGCATTTTACAGATATACAAAAACTCTACTCTAATAAACAAGTTCGAACTTATCTCGGTGGTGTTCCATCAAACAGCTATATAGAAGCATCTTTTAAAGGCATGCTAGAAGCGCCATTCCCTAATACATATTTATATATTACTTTAAAGGAGACAGGTGAATTTATAGGTCTTGTCTCGATCGATGAATACCATGATCAGGAGTTATATGAGCTTTCCTATCAATTTTTACCTCAGTTTTGGGGGAAGGGGTTAGCTTTTGAAGTGCTAACGCAGGTAATTCAGGATGGTTTGAATTATCTGAATATAGAATCTATTGTGGCAGAAACACAAACAGCGAACAAGGCATCATGTCGCTTGCTCGAAAAATTAGGAATGAAGAATGTACAGATTTTAGAAAGATTTGGGCAGGAACAAGCTGTCTATGAATTAAGTAAAAATATTGAACCGATAAGACAAATCATCGCCCTATCAGGTGGTGGGTTTTCTCAGCAGAACCCTTCATTTATCGATGAGTACATTTTACGACAAACTCAGAAAAATGAACGAGTTAAAATTTGTTTTATTCCCACAGCAAGTAATGATGCACAAGGGTATATCGAGAAGTTTTATGCAGCATTCCATCATTGTGATGCAACCCATATCTTGCAAAAAGATATGCATGATAGAAGCATTCGAGAAAAAGTACTAGCGCAGCATATTATCTATGTGGGTGGAGGGAATACAGGTTATCTTCTTGAAAAGTGGCGAGAATATGGTTTTGATAAATTGTTAAAGGAAGCTTATCAAAAAGGGATTATATTAGCTGGCATCAGTGCTGGGGCAATGTGTTGGTTTGAAAAATGCTATAGTGAAAATACATATGATGATTTTGAGGAATGGAATGGCTTAGGACTATTATCAGGTACCTATTGTCCCCATTATAATGATCAAGAGAGAAGGAGGGCATTTGATCGCTGGATAGAAAATCATCCCACATTACAAGAATACACACTCATAGATACTGAGACACTCCATTTTAGGGATGAAAAGCTAGTAGCTAAAATTCAAACCTACTAGAAGGGACGAAGAAAAGTATGAGAATTCCAGCAAAACTAACACTGGGTGATGATACTTTGGTGGCAAGGTCCATATAAATACAAAAGAATTGAGGATTCAGGTGACTATATTTTAGAAGGAGAGCGTGTTTAACATGATCATACGAGAAGCAACCCGACATGACAGTGAACGAATTATAGCTGTTATGGCAAATGCAGAGGCATCAAATTTTATGTTATTTGGACCAGGTGAGCGCAATTTAGCACCTAAGCCATTTGGGGAGTATATAGATAAGCTATATCATAGTCACCACTCAGCTTTGTTCATTGCTGAAATGGATGAGCAGGTTGTGGCGTACTTAATTGTACAAGGCAATGAGCCGTCAAGAATTGCTCACCGTGCTTATCTTGTCATAGGCATACATAGTGACTATAGAGGAAGAAAAATTGGAACAGCTTTATTTTAACACGTAGAAAATTGGGCAATAGTGAATGGTGTACATCGTCTAGAATTAACCGTCATGGAAAATAATGAGGCTGGTGTTGCTTTGTATAAGAAAATGGGCTTTGATATCGAAGGAACGAAGCGGGCTTCGCTGTATGTAGATGGACAATATATTAATGAATACTACATGTCAAAACTATTGATTGGGAAAGGAACTACCTTATGACTTCAAAAATAAACATCGGCATTTATTCCCCGTCCTCCCCAGCAACGGTGACGGCTTTGGAACGATATGAACGTGCTAAAGCATTTCTCGAGAATAAAAATTTTCAAATCGTGACAGGTTCTCTAACTGGTAAAACTGATTATTATCGTTCAGGTTCGCCAAAAGAAAGAGCAGAAGAATTGAATGAGTTATTACGTAATCCAAATGTGGATATGATTATGTCTACGATAGGGGGCACCAATGCCAATAGTATGCTACCTTATATTGATTATGAGGCTTTTCGTCAACATCCCAAATTGGTCGTAGGTTATTCAGATGCAACGGCCGTTCTACTGGCACTTTATGCAAAGACGGGAATCTCAACTTTTTATGGTCCAGCCCTCGTACCTTCCTTTGGCGAGTTTGAACCATTGGTAAATGATACCTTCAAATTTTTTGAGCATTATTTCTTTAAGCCTCAAGCATTACCATACGAAATTCCAATGCCTTCTTATTGGTCGGATGAACCTGTTAATTGGCTAGAGAAGACAGTGGATAAAAAACTCAAGAAGAATGAATGGTTAGCGATTCAGGGTGGGGTTGTTGAAGGAAGGTTAATTGGCGGGAATGCCAATGCCATGTATGGATTTATTGGTACGCCGTATTTCCCTAAAATTGTGGAAGGTGATATTTTATTAGTGGAGGACTGCTTAAAAAATGCTGCTGTAGTTGAAAAGAATTTTGCAATGCTAAAATTGCATGGTGTCTTTAACAAAGTTAGTGGGATTATTTTGGGGAAACATGAATGCTACGATGATTTAGGAACGGGTCGACAGCCATATCATATTCTACTTGAACAGTTGGATGGAATAAAGATTCCTTTATTAGCAGAGGTGGATATTTGTCATACACATCCTATGCATCCAATTGCGATAGGCAAACGAGTAAGGATAGATGCCACAGCTAAGAAGATATACTGTTTGGAAAGATGGTTGTAATGATAAAGCCTTGCAAATCGTAGCAAGGCTTTATTTTCTAGAGGTTCCTATAATCATCATCAGTGATAGCGTACATTTTTACATTTTGGTATTGTCCCTTAACAAGCATACTTTTCCGTAATAACCCTTCAAATTGCATACCTGACTTCTCCATAACCTTTTGTGAGTCAATGTTTTCTTCAAAGCATCGTGCTTGGATACGTACTAAATCTAATTCATTAAAACCGAAGTCAATGAGTTTTTTTGTTGCTTCTGTTGTGTACCCCTTATTCCAAAAATCCTCAGAAAGCATAGCCAATTTCCGCGTATTTATGGGTGTCATTAATCGTCACAAAATCAATCGTTCCAATAATTGTGCCTGCATATTCAATACCCCATAACATCAAATTGCCTTGCTGATAGCCATTAAAAATTAATGCCATAAAAGCCTTTGTATCCTCTAAGCTCGTGTGTGCTTGCCATGTCACATAACGCGCCACATTTTCACTGGAAGAGTAGTCATACATTGCTTCTAAATCCCCATGTGTAATTGGTCTTAATAGTAACCTTTCCGTTTTCATAATTGGTATTTTACTCATGATTTACCCCCTTTAACAAATAGTATATAAAAAAGTCGACCCATAATTATGAATTAGGTCGACTTTTTATATTTATTCATTTTTGCAGCGATCACATTAAGGATAGCGCTTATCTGTTGCAGAGGAATCCTTAGTTTTGGTTTTATGTTGTTCATCTTTCACTTTTTCATTCAATTCTTCGACAGGTATTGGATCTACTGTTTTCATGTCCTCGTGTTTATCAAAAATGCTTTCTTTATCTGTATCCAATACATCAGGGTTATTCGTATTACGTGTTTTTGCCTGTTTTTTATCATTCATTCACTATCACCTCTTACTATTAACTTTCACTTTTTTACTAGAGTGTAAACATTTTATTTTGGGTGATAGTGTAAGCTAATTGTTTGTTGTCAGCGTCAATCCATAAGGACATAGCTTTTACTCGAATGATAATGAGTATAGTGAAAAAGAGATGGCTATCATTTCTACCATTTTTGTTAGGAAGATATAGTGGTCTTTCCCTGAAGTGCACGTTCTTCCATAGCTGTGTCAAACTCTTTTTCAGATTTTGACACGACAACACAAGCTACGCCATTACCAATTAAATTTGTAACAGCTCGAGCCTCAGACATAAAGCGATCTACACCGATTAACAGCGCTATTCCTTCCACTGGTATCATTGGGAAGGCAGCCAAAGTTGCTGCTAATGTAATAAATCCTGAGCCTGTTACACCTGCTGCACCTTTAGAAGTAATCATTAAAATTCCGAGCAGTGTAATGATTTGAATCCAAGTTAGTTCCATTCCATATGCTTGTGCGATAAACAATGCAGCCATGGACAGGTAGATGGAAGTCCCATCTAGATTGAAGGAGTACCCGGTAGGAACGACTAAACCTACAACCTGCTTCGAGCAACCATAGTTCTCAAGCTTCCGCATCATAGATGGCAGAGCTGATTCAGAAGAGGAAGTCCCAATTACTAAGAAAATCTCATCTTTGATATAAGCGATAAATTTAAAGATGTTGAATCCAAAGAACTTTGCAATGGCACCTAAAATAAAGACAACAAATAAAAACATTGTTATATATACGGCAGCCATTAATAAACCTAGATTACCTAAAGATTTTAAACCAAAATTTCCAATTGTATAGGCCATTGCACCAAAAGCTCCGATTGGTGATATTTTCATAACCATACTTACAATCTTGAAGAATATCTCTGCTACTTGCTCAAAGAATGTGATGACTGGTTTTGCGGGTGCACCGATTGAGGCAGCTGCTAAGCCAAATAAAACAGCAGAGAATAGGACTGGTAATAATTGACCAGTTGCCAATGCACCAACTACATTTTCTGGAATAATACTAGAAATGAAGGCACCCAAGCCTTGCTCAGATTCAGCTGCAGCAGTTGTATATTTTGAAATATCAGCATCAGATGCACCTGATGTATCCAAGCCCGTACCAGGACTTACGATTAAAGCAACAGCAATTCCGATTGCTAATGCAATTGTGGAAACTATTTCGAAGTAAAGCAATGCCTTACCTCCGATTTTCCCGACCTTTTTCATATCTCCCATACTGCCGATTCCAATAACAACTGTTAGGAAAATAATAGGAGCAATTAACATTTTAATTAATTTGATGAATAGGTCTGCTAAGATTTTCAAGCTGGCACCGAACTCGGGGAAAATGGCTCCGACAATAATCCCAAGTATGATAGCCACTATAACCTGAACAGTCAAATTTTTCAGTAACTTCATTTTTTGCTACCTCTTTTCTAAATTTTCTCTTTGATATCGCTTTCACTAAAAGTATCATAGCGAATATTTCTTTAAAAAAGAGATTTAGAAAATAAGAAACATATCGTTCATTAAGTACATTTACTTACATTTACATATAAATATAGTAATATCAATAACTATCTCTGTTATGGTACGCTATAGTTAATTAATTATTGTTATAATACAAAAACATAGAGTGATAATTAAGTTTTTTTAAAATTATCAGTTTATAATATTGTTCATTAAATTCAATATTTTCTGCTACTTATATAGATTAAATATGTTGTCAAAAGATTTTTTTGCAGATAATCTTAAAACTAAATATGTGTGCCACTGATTATGAGAATGCAAATTTGAAAGGAAGGAATTTTTTAATGATGAAAATGCCTGTGAACGGCAAAATACTGTTAGTGACATTTTTAATCATTGCACTCTCCTTTTTACTAGGTGGTATTTTTTTACTCGGTAACCTATTATCTGAACAGGAAAAAGATTTTGGACAGCGGGCAATGCTTGTGGCAAGAACTGTATCAAATGTACCAGAGCTTAGTGTACATCTGGAAAATGCCAATATAAAAGAATCTGCAAAAAATATTAATAAAATTGTAGATGGCATTAGAGTGATTCATAAGGCCGAGTATATTGTTGTAATGAATATGGAGCGTATTAAACTATCACACCCAGTAAGTAAGGAAATAGGAAAACGCAGTGAGTCGCAGGATTTAAACGCCGCATTTAGTGAACATTATTATGTATCAAAGGCACGTGGAGAATCGGGTGTTATGATACGGGCTTTCGTGCCAATTATTAATGATAAAAGGGAACAAGTGGGCATTGTAGTCGTTGGCTATTCATTACCAGATTTTCTGGAAATGTTACAAAGTTATGAGCGAGAAATTATGATAACTATTGTTATATCACTGATTTTCAGTATTTTCGGTGCCTATACACTAGGACGACATATAAAAAAACAAATGTTTGGGCTTGAACCTCATGAAATTGCAAAAATGTATGTGGAAAGAACAGAAACCTTTAATGCCATGCATGAGGGAATAATAGCGGTAGATAAGGAAATGAATATCACTATTTTTAATGAAAAAGCGGCCGATATTTTAGGTGTTACTAGGAAAATAGAGGACTGTATTGGACAAAAGATTTATGACGTTTTGCCTGATACCCGTCTGCCTGAAATTGTTGAAACAGCAACACCTGTTTATGATCAAGAGCTTTACATTAATCATCATAGTATCTTAAGTAATCGTGTACCTATTATTGTGAATGGAGAGCTAGTTGGTGCAGTTGCTATGTTTAAAGATTTAACAGCTGTGAAAAAGCTTGCGGAGGAAGTAACAGGTGTAAAGGCCTTTGTTCAAGCATTACGTGTACAAACCCATGAGCATAAAAATAAGATTCATACGATTGCGGGACTACTGCAATTGGGACATACAAAGCAAGCACTTGAATATGTTACTGTTACTACTGAAAATGAAGCCTCATTGACGAAGTTTTTAAATGAACGCTTTCATAATGAAAATATTTCAGGTTTGTTATTAAGTAAAGTAAGTTATGGAAAAGAACTGGGTATCGAGGTTGAAATTGATCGGAAAAGTCATTTTAAACGCTTTCCACCTCTATTAGATCATCATGATTTTGTTGTGTTGTTTGGCAATTTAATTGAAAATGCTTTTGAGGCATTAAATGTACTTTCTAAGGAAGATAAATATGTAGCCATCTCTGTAGACGAGCATGATGGCGTCTTAGCGATTGCAGTTACCGATAACGGTATTGGCATGACCAAAGAGGTGCAGGATCGTATGTTTGAAAATGGATTTTCGTCAAAGGCTAGTGAAAATCGAGGCATTGGCTTGCATTTAGTCTATGAAATTGTTAGAAAAGGCAATGGAGATATTGAAGTAACAAGTGAATTTATGAAAGGAACAAGTTTCTTAATTTTATTTGAGTTAGGAGAAGTATAGATGGATGTAATAAATGTCTTATTGATTGAAGATGATCCAATGGTACGAGAAGTGAACAGACAATTTATTGAACAAATCAAAGGTTTTTCATTAGTTGGCTATGCTAGCAATGGAATTGAGGGAATTCAAAAAATTAAACAATTAACCCCAGAGCTTGTCTTTATGGACATTTTTATGCCAGAGCAGGATGGCATTATTACGTTAGGGAAAATACGAGAAGAGCATCTTCATGTTGATGTTATTGCTGTAACAGCTGCGAATGATATGCCCACTGTGCAGCGAATATTACACTTAGGTGTCTATGATTATATTATGAAGCCCTTTACGTTTGAGCGGATTGAGCAGACTTTAAAAAATTATCAAAGCTATAGAAGGAAAATAAGCGGTATGCAAGATTTAACTCAGCATGATGTCGATCATTTAATGCAACAGCGTCTTCCTGAACAAATTGTAGTAGAAACAACAGGAATGGATGCCATTCTTATAGAAGAACTCCCAAAAGGGTTTAATCGAGCTACCTTAGATAAGGTACTTGCATATATAAAAAAAAGTGGCGAGGCAGTATCAGCTGAGGAGGTATCAGCTTATATAGGTACAGCACGTGTTACAGCTAGACGCTATCTAGACTTTTTAGAAAAGCAGAAACTATTAAAAGTAGATATACAATATGGAAACGTAGGACGTCCTATTCATCGTTATTATATTTAATGATAATAGATTTATTTTAGTACAATTAGATTAAAGTCCGTATTTTAATAAGTTATGGTGAAAAATGTACAGATAAATTCTAAGCGTCCTATTTCCTAATACATATCTTTAAATTCCTTTAAGGACAACATCTAAATTTTTTGGATACCAAAGTTGTTGCGTATTGGAAGAGATCTTCATGACCATTTAAATTTTAAATAATTATAATTCAGATATTGTGGGAAGCAAGATGCTAAAGCACAAAAAATTCCCAAGACATAAATAAAGACGAAAAAAGCCCTGCATAAAGCAAGGCTTTTTTAGCGTCAACGTTGTTTGAGATTGTGTAGAGGCTAAATTTAAATGTTATTTTTTTTATTAACAATTTTCTTGAAATAAAATCTTCACTTTTTTTCTAGCGAGTCAACATGCTCAGCAGTAGGTTTACCAGCTTTTAATAAGACTTTACTGCCCAGAAGGAAAAATCCTTGGATGAAGAGTAATAATCCTGTACCGATGAGTAGCCACTCAATAGCAATAATATCAGCTATTGGCCCGAAAATTAGCATTCCTAAAGGCATCATAGAGGTAGATATCATACTAAGAATGCCAAATACTCTTCCCATATAGTCACTTTCCACTTTTTCTTGTAATAACACCGTTGCAGGTGTATTAAAGATTGGCATGGCTATGCCAGTAATGGCCATGATTCCGAGGTACAACCAAAAAATAGGAATGACGCCGAGAGCCATTGTACAAAGACCAAATAACAAAGCAGATAATGTCATCGTATGCACTTTATTTTTAAAGCCACCCCATGTTGCGATTGCGATACCACCGATTAACATCCCAATGGCAAAGGCCATTTCGATGGCAGTCAAACGCCATACATCATTGCCAAAAGTTCGTGTAACTTGTAAAGGCGTTAAAAAGGCAGCAGGTGCAGCAAGCAGCATGAAAAAGGCAAAGAACAAGAATAATTGTTTCAAGAAAGCATGCTCTTTAATATAGATGAAGCCTTGTTTCATATCACTAAAATAGCCTGTTGTTTGTGGCTGATTAGCTTTTGCATGTGCAGGGATATGCAGAAATAATAAGAAGATAGCGATGGCAATAGCCGCTGTTGTCACATCAATAAAGAAAATGGATTCAATAGAAGCCATCGTTAATAATGCACCACTTGCCATAGGTGCAAGAATCATGATGAAGGCTTGAATACTACTATTTGCACCATTGACCTTCATTAAATGCTCTTCAGGCACAAATTGTGGCAAAATTGCGCCCACTGCTGGTGTTTGAATACCTGCACCAACTGCGCGTACGGCTGATATAACAAATAGTAGCCAGAGCTCATCATAGCCGATTAAAAATAAAATAGCTAGAATTAGCGTAGATAAGGCAATCATTCCATCTGCTAAAATAATAAGCCATTTACGGTTATAGCGATCTGCCCAGACACCAGCAATAGGTGCTAAGAAGAAGGTTGGTAAAAAGCCGCAAATGATCGCGATGGTCATCATGCTGCCTGATTGTGTTGTAAGTGTGATATACCATGTAATGGCATATTGCACAAGAGCAGAACCAAAAAGTGAAATCGTTTGACTACTTAAAAAAAGTATTGTGTTACGTTTCCAATGTTCCAATTTCGTCATCCCTTTCTAACAGTAGTGCCTGTGTGGAAAGTAAAAGACAACACAAAAAAAGAGGGGAGTAGAAGTCCCCTCTTTTCCAGTATTCCTAAAACAGACTAGACCTAATTCCATTTCCCTTGCACAGCAGGCAAAGTGTACACATATTTAATTAATAAGGTGAAATCGTAGTCTAATTGAAGCTGTCATTTGGAATACCCTCCGTTCTATAAGTTGTGTTGATTGTAGCATAAAGTTCATCGATGCGTAAAGAATGAATTAAGCAAAAACTAGGTTGAATTTAAAAATTTGGAAATTGTGAAATGAATCTCATAAAATGAAACGCCATGCATCTATATTTATCGATTTCTTTAAAGGAAAAGTACTATTCATTGTCTTTTCAGTAGTTTTTTTATACATATTTTGAAACTATCGGGAACGTTTGTTAGAGATGAAACTTATCATTGATTCCAATAAAGTTGCTTCGGAGACGTGCATATAGCGAGTACTTGTCATATACTAAAATAGAAAAATAGCAAATGGAGGAAATATGAGAAAGAAAAATAGTAAATGGAAGATCTTAACTTTAGTCGCGATGATTTTTGTGTTATGCCTATCGACAATCCCTACAAAGACTGCCATGGCAAGCACGACACAGCCAAAAAGGGAGATGAGGGCTGTCTGGATTTCAACCGTTCTTAATCTTGATATGAAAGCAGGTATGACGAAGGAGCAGTACACGGCTTGGGCACGCCAAACTTTGGATCAACTAAAAGCCAATAAATTCAATACTGTTATTTATCAAGTAAGACCAACAAATGATGCAATGTATGCCTCTGATCTAGCGCCATGGTCATCTTACATAACAGGCAAAAAGCAAGGCACGAATCCAGGCTACGATCCTCTTGCGATCATGATAGAGGAAAGTCATAAACGGGGTATGGAGCTGCATGCATGGATGAATCCTTATCGTGTAACAATGTCTGGACAAAAACTGACAGACCTTGCTGCTGATAATGTGGCTAGAACACATCCAAATTGGGTTATCAAATACGGTAAGCAATATTATTTAAATCCTGGTTTACCAGAAGTACAAGACTATTTAGTTGACGTAGTAAGAGAGCTAGTAGCTAATTATGATATTGACGCAGTGCATATGGATGATTATTTTTATCCATATAAAGTTGCTAATGAAGTTTTTCCAGATCAAGCAGCTTTTAAAAACTATGGTGCTTCCTTTAAAAAGGTGGAGGATTGGCGACGAGATAATGTCAACCGTCTTGTAGAAAATCTTTACACGGCCATTAAAGACACAAAGCCATATGTCCAATTTGGTATTTCACCATTTGGTGTATGGCGCAATAAATCACTAGATAAAACAGGAAGCGATACAAGGGCTGGTGTTAATAATTACGATGATTTATATGCAGACGTCAGAACATGGATTCAAAATGGCACAATTGATTACATTACACCACAAATTTATTGGTCAAGAACATTATCTGTTGCGAAATATGGAACGCTGTTAGATTGGTGGAGCCATGAAGTGCAAACCTACGCAACAACACACCCTGTGCATCTATACATTGGGCTTGCTGATTACAAAGTTGGCAATGATAGTGATGCAGCATGGAAAAATAAAATGGAGCTACCTAGTCAAATACTAGCGAATCGTTCGGAAAAGGTAGCGGCTGAGGGGCAAATGCATTTCTCCTTAAGAAGCTTTCAAAACAATAAACTAGGCTATGCAACGATTGTTAGTCAACAATTATATAATTACACAGCACTGACACCAGAAACAACTTGGGATGATGACACAGTGCCGAACGTGCCGACTGTTGTGCAAGTGACAAAGGAAGCGGCAGGTCGTAAGATAGAGATTATAGACGAAAATGTAACACAACCACGCAAGTATGTCATTTATCGTTTTACAGGAAACAAAGAAGGCTCTTATGATGACCCTCGAAATATAGTGGATGTTGTTTATAATATGGATGGATTCACTAAATTTGTGGACAAATCAGCTCTTGCTAAGCATAGCTATACATACGGCATTAAGGCTGTATCAAATACAGGTGTGGAAAGCAAGGAAGTTTTTGTAGTAATAGAAAATCAATAAAAAGCTTAGGATAATAAATAACCACTCACGCAAAGATTGCATGAGTGGTTGTTTTTTTATTAATTTTCTTCAATATCTTTACGGTTTTTCTTTAACATTTTAGATAGCATTTCATAAACAATTGGTACAACAACGAGTGTTAATAGGGTAGAAGATAATAAACCGCCAATTACAGTAATAGCTAAGTCTTTGGAAATTAACCCACTACCGCCAGTACCAAGTGCCATTGGAATCATAGCACCAATTGTAGCGATGGCTGTCATCAGGATAGGACGTAAACGAGTTGCTCCTGCTTCAAGGATCGCTTCACGCATGGCAAGACCATCATGTTCCATATGAATGATACGGTCAACTAATACGATGGCATTTGTTACGACGATACCAATCAACATCAATAGACCCATCATGACAGATACAGAAATAGTCTGCCCTGTAACGAATAAACCAATAAATGCACCAATTACTGCGAATGGTAGTGAGAAAAGAATAGCGAATGGAGCTAAACCTTCTCCGAATGTTACCACTAGAATGAAGTAAACAATGGCAATGGCTGCTAACATCGCAATACCAAGCTTAGTGAATGTTTCTTGCATATCTGCAGCAACACCAGCAACACCAAGTGTTACACCTTTTTGTAAATCTAATTTATCAATTTTTTTATCAGCAGCAGTAGTGGCTTTTGAAATATCGTCACCGATAATCGTACCAGATACTGTTGCAAAATATTCACCTTTTGAACGAGATAATGAGTTAAGAGTTGTACCTTCCTCAACATCTACTAATTCTCCGATAGTCATTGTTGTACCTAATGCTGTTTTAATTTCAGTGGCTAAGACATCATCAAGTGAAGTCGCAGCTGCTTTAGCATCGCGTTGAACGATGACATCGATATCTTTACCATCGTTTTTCACGGTAGTTAATACTTCTTGTGATGTATTTGAATTTAATGCCATCACGATTTGAGCTGTCGTTAACCCGTATTGAAGGACATTTTTTTGTTCAACTTTTAGCACATGCTCTACGTATGGATCTTCATTATCAGATTTAATATCTTCTAAGCCATCCACTTCTTTTAGAGCACCCTCTACTTGTTTCACAGCATCTCGAAGTTTATCTAAATCATCACTATACAGTGTATAGCTGACTTCGTTTGATGACATCGACATAGAAGTGAAGTTTTGAGACTTCCATTCTCCTGATTGCCCGATGTTAAATACATAGTCTTCAACCTCATCACGAGCTTTAGGGAAGTCTTCCATATCCGGATCAAAGATAAGGTACATTAAGGCACCGCCAGCACCTCCACCCATCATCATTGCTGATGGATCGACATTCTTCGCATCTGTAATGGAAACTTGTAAAATATCAACATCTTTACGTTTCATTAATTCTTTTTCTACTTTTTCAACATTTGCTGCCGTTTCGTCAGCCAGCTCTCCCGTTGCAGGCGTATACGTTAAGTACATAACTTTTTCTTCTTGTGAGCCCATAAAACTAAAACCAATAAGTGGTGTTAATGCAAGAGAACCAACAAGTAAAAGAATCGCAAGGACAGATGTAATAATTTTGTGATTTAATACTTTTTCTAAGACACCTTTGTACCAGGTAGCAAGCTTACCAACTTCTTTATGTTGGCTTTCAGTCTTCTCACCGTATAACTTTTTACGGAATAAGAAGTGAGATAAAGCAGGTACGATTGTGATCGCAACTAATAACGATGCACCTAATGCAAATGTCATTGTAAGGGCAAATGGCATGAATAATTCGCCTACCATACCACCTACGAAAATAAGAGGAGCGAATACAGCGACCGTTACCAATGTTGAAGAAAGAATTGGTTTGAACATTTCAATTGTTGCTTCGCGAATTAGGGCACGACCTGTAAGTTTTTCTTGTTTTAAGTGAATTCGTCGGTAAATATTTTCTACAACTACGATTGAGTCATCGATAACACGACCGATTGCGACGGTAATCGCGCCGAGGGTCATGATGTTTAATGTAATATCCATCCAGTTTAATAGGAGTAATGCCATGAAGATAGAAACTGGGATAGAAATAATTGAAATAATCGTTGATTTGAAATCACGTAAGAATAGTAAAATGATTAATACGGCAATTGCGCCACCAAAGACTGCTTTTTCGATCATTGTAAATACAGAATCTTCAATTGGGGCACCTTGGTCAAGAGAGATCTCTACGTTTAAGCCATCTAATCGTTTTTCCTCATCCTTCATAAGGTCTTTTACTGCATTAACAACTGTTACCGTATTCGCATCTTGGCCTTTTACGATTTGAATAGCAATGGCATCTTGACCATTTGTACGTGAAACAGATTGCACTTTACCTTCTACTTCAATTTTTGCAATATCACCTAGACGAACGAAAGGTGAAGGATTTGTAGCTGAAGGTGTAACTGGAATTAATAAGTCTTTCAGTTCATCCACTGATTTTACCTTACCATCTACTGAAACGGCTTGTTCCCCGACAGTAAATTGATATAAACCAAGTGATAGTGACATATCACTTGCCTGAATCATTTGTTTAACAGTTTCCTCTGTTAAACCAAGTGCTGCCATTTTTTCTTCATCGTATTTAAACGATACTTGTTCAATATGCTGCCCTGTGATGGTAGCAGATGCAACACCATCAATCTTTTCGATTTTAGGCAGTAAAACTTCTTCTACTGTTGAAGTTAAATCAACAATATCTTCCTTAGAGCTACTTACAGATAAAGCGACTACGGGCATCATGTTCATGCTGATTGCCATAATAGTAGGCTCTTGAGCACCTTCAGGTAGTTTAAGATTATCTAAAGCTGCTTCTAATTGACGTTTTTTCTCATCCATATCAATTCCATAGTCGTATTCCACTTGAACTTGTGCTACGTTGGAAGAGGAAGTTGAGTAAACAGCCTTCACATCTTCTAAACTTTCTATGGATTTTTCGAACGGAATGGAAAGTTCATTCATGACTTGTTCAGGCGTTGCGCCAGGATATACGCCCATGACAATTAAATACGGGATCGAAATATCAGGTATCGATTCCATTTTCATCCTTGTACCCGAATAAATACCAGAGACAGTGATGATAATTGTTAATAACCACACTGCCAATTTGTTCTTTAATACGAAATTAACTAAACTTTTCACCTTCACACCTACCCTTTATTGACTATCTAAATTCAATTATTTATACTAATGACTAATCGGTCATTTGTCAACGAAATGCATTAGGAGAGAGTTGAAAATATGTTAAAAAAGCAATTAATTATGGAGAAAGCGTTAGAACTGTTTTCTGAACAGGGTTTTGAAGCTACGTCAGTACAACAAATCACAGAACGCTGCGGGATTTCTAAAGGTGCATTTTATTTATCCTTCAAAACCAAAGATGAGCTTGTTATATCTATGGTTGATTACTATTTACAGCAGTTTATTACAGATGTTGACCAAGTAGTCAGAGGAACGTATAACAAAGAAACTGTTTTGGTTGAATTTTATAAAAGTATTTTTCAAGCATTCAAAGACCATTCTGCATCTGCACGTGTATTCTTTAATGAAAAGGTCTTTTTAACAAAAAAAGAGCTATTTCATAAAATAACAGCGTATGAAGCAGAAATGTCGAAATCAATTCTCTATATGCTTGAGCAGCTTTATCAGGATCAATTAAAAGAAATGAAATATGATGTAATGTACTGCATAAAAGGATTTATGAAGAGCTATGCTGAGCTTTTTATTTTTTCAGATATGCCACTTGATTTAGAGCAATTAGCTAAATCTTTAGCAGAAAAGACAGATATTATTGCCCATCATACAACCATTCCATTTATTACAGCAGATCTTGTACCGTTTATTGCAAAGCCGTGTGAGGAAGACGTGTCAAAAGATGCTTTACTACAATTATTGGAGCAAAATATAAATCATACTGAGGATTCTATAGAAAAAGAATCCATTGAGTTGTTAAAGCAAGAAATAGAAAATCCTACTTATGGTAAAGCAATCATTAAGGGGCTAATTGAAAATCTACGTTTAGACCCAGCGTATCATTGGATTGCATATGTAACTGCAAAATACTTTAATATTTGAATTCTAGGATAGAATTGTTCACGTTTGGCGGTGAACAATTCTATTTTTAATTGTTTTTATCTATGGATGGGGGCATAGATTGCAAGGCCTCTAACGCACTTGCAAAGGGTTCTTGAATCCATAATAGGTGCTCAAGAAAATCTTGGACTTCGATTGGTAATTTTAATTCCTGCTGCCAAGCTTTCTCTTTTTTCTTGCTTGGCTTGTAGTCTGAGTATAGTAAAAATAATAAAAAATGGCCGACAAAATAAAGATCACTAATATGATTTTCGGCACGTTTTGGATTTTCAATCGTAGAGATATCGATTTGCTTTTGATAAGTGGTAGCTAGACCAAAGTCAATAATATGCAATTGCTGACCCACTAACAATATATTCGGAATCCGTAAATCGCGATGTACAATACCATAATTGTGTAACTGTACAATTTGCTCTAATAATTGCTTTGTAATAGCAAGGGATTGAGCAATTGTAAATTTGGTACCATTCTGAAAAATAAGCTCCTCAAAAGTTTGCCCATTGACATAGTCCATGATAAAAAATGGGCTGTCTGAAATTGTTCCTGCTGAATGGATGGTAGGAACATAGGGTAGTGAAAGTTGCTGGAGTATGTGAATTTCTTGTTGAAATTTATGAATGGTTTTCTGGTGGTGACGATGTTTGGGTCGCAAGCATTTTAAAACAAATAGACTTGCTGACGAGCAATCTTCAATTAAATACGTACGACCATATGAGCCATAGCCAAGGAATTTTTTAAAAGAAAAATCGGGATGTTCGGCTATGTAAAGTTCTACAGCCTGGTCAAAACTTTTTTCGGAAATTCGTTTCCACCACATTAGCTACTAAAGAAACTCATAGAGCTGAAAAAACTGCGTGAGCTTTTACGAGAGCCACGCTTATAATGCTTGTGACCATAATAATTATGTCGCTTTGAATATCTACTACGGCTACTTGATGAAGAATAATGGCGTTTGGATTTACTATTGAGTAAGGAATGAAGAATTTTATCTAGCATAAAAACGCTCCTTTTTGATGTTGTTATTACTATATACGCAAAAATAAAAAGGAGGTTTCAAAAATAAAAAAGAAACTATGTAAATTTTACATAGTTTCTTTTTACGAGGTTAAACCTCCATAATAATCGGTAAGATCATTGGACGACGTTTTGTTTTTTCGAATAGATAAGGTCCCAATACGTCTGTAATTTCATTTTTCAATTCTGTCCATTGAGGAGTTTTGCTTTGAATTGTTTCATTCAGATGACGGTTTAGCATTTTTTGTGCCTCGTTGATCATCGTACCTGATTCACGCATATAGACAAATCCACGTGAGATGATGTCAGGGCCAGAAACAATTTTTTGGTTTTCCATATCAACACTTACAACTACAATCACTAAACCTTCTTCAGAAAGAATACGGCGATCACGTAACACGATATTACCGATATCGCCAATACCATTGCCATCAATGTAAACATCTCCTGAAGGAATACGCCCAGCTACATGTGCTTCATTGGCACTTAGTGCTAGAACATCACCATTTTCCATAACAAATGTATTGTCTAGTGGAACATCGCAATCTTCAGCTAAATGTGTATGCATTTTTAACATACGGAATTCACCATGGATAGGCATAAAGAACTTAGGCTTCATTAAACGAAGCATCAGTTTTTGTTCTTCTTGAGATCCGTGACCAGATGTATGAATGTTGTTTAATGCACCATGAATGACTTCTGCACCTGCACGGAACAATAAATTAATGATTTTATTAACACTCACGGTATTACCTGGTACTGGTGAAGAAGAAAAGATAACTGTATCGCCAGGCTGTATTTGAATCTGACGATGTGTCCCGTTGGCAATACGCGACAAGGCAGCCATTGGTTCACCTTGAGAGCCTGTACATAAAATCATCACTTCGTTTGCAGGAAGTCTATTGATGCTTTGAGCATCAATAAATGTATCCTTTGGAGCAGTAATGTAACCTAGCTCACGACCAATCGTAATAGCATTGTCCATTGAGCGACCAAAGACAGCAATCTTTCTTCCGTATTTTACGGCTGCGTCTGTGGCTTGCTGTAAACGGTGAATATTTGATGCAAAGGTAGCAAAAATAATACGGCTATCCACCTTACGGAAAATCTCGTCGATACTTTTTCCAACTGTGCGCTCTGACATTGTGAAATTAGGCTTTTCAGCGTTAGTACTATCAGATAGTAAGCAAAGCACGCCATCACGTCCGATTTCAGCCATCTTTGTTAGGTTGGCTGGTTCACCCACTGGTGTAAAGTCAAATTTAAAGTCACCTGTGTGAACGATATTACCAGGTGGTGTTTTAACAACAATTCCATAAGCATCAGGAATACTATGTGTTGTTCTAAAGAAGCTAACAGATGTTTTTCTGAATTTAATAACATCCTCTTCTTTAATTTCAATGAGTTTTGTTGTACGTAGCAAGCCATGTTCTTCTAATTTATTACGTAATAAGCCAAGTGCAAGCTTACCGCCATAGACAGGGATATTTACTTGACGTAAAAGGTATGGAATACCACCAATATGATCCTCATGCCCATGGGTAATAAACAGTCCTTTGATTTTATCGACATTACGTACTAAGTACGTGTAATCAGGAATAACATAGTCAATGCCGAGTAAGTCGTCTTCTGGAAATTTTATACCGGCGTCAATTAAGATAATTTCATCTTGAAATTGAACGCCATAAGTGTTTTTGCCGATTTCGCCCAGTCCGCCGAGCGCGAAAACAGCTGCTTGGTCATTTTTAACAAACTTCATGTTTGTTAAATTTCCTCCAAGACGAAGTTCGGGCTTGCTTGTTCGTACTCTAAGTAGTTACCCTCAAGCAGTTGAATGAACTCGATGTTATAGTTTCGGTCTTTTAGCTTTTCACGTACTTCACGTTCTGAAGTAGCTTCTAGGTATAGACTTTTAGTATTTTCGCGAACTGGAATCTCATTTGCATTTTCTTGATAATAAACTTTGTAAATCATAGTTTGCTCTCCTTTAATTGCGTACAATTTTCTTGCACCTTTGACTACTACCACACACGTGCTACAAGAAAACAACGAATTTCTTTTATTGAAGAAATGTACGTTTGTAATACTTGTATCTCAATGCTTCAGATGTGCACTATGTTATAAAATTGTATAGGAAGTAGTGAGACAGTGGTTGCGTATAGCCAAATAAATGCATTTCCTTTATATTATCACGCACTTCCTCTAAAATAAAGAAAAGCCCTTCAAATAATGAAGGGCAAATGTTAGGCAATTGATTTTTTTCCGAGTACGCCGCGAAGTTGCTTCAATAATTTTCGTTTGAGTTTCTTCAGCATGGCACATCACTCCTTAGGATCATTATAATTAAAATTATTGTCTATGTAAAGTCATTTAGCTTGAAAGGATAATATTTATGGAAAGGGTTAATAGAATGAACAAAATTTTATTTTTTGATGTCGATGGTACTCTCTATAACAGTGAAAAAAAGTTACCTTCATCTGCAAAAGAGGCACTTTTGACAGCACGACGTAATGGTTATGAATTGGCAATTGCTACTGGTCGAGCACCATTTATGATTGAGTCATTGCTAGAAGAATTAGAGATCGATACGTATGTTACCTTCAATGGCCAATATGTTGTCTATAAAGGTGAGGTTGTCTATACAAATGGGATTGCGAAAGATGAACTAGCTAAAATTATTGCCTTTGGTGAGGCGCGTAACGAACCGGTAGTGTTTTTAGATGATAAACGGATGATTGCCTCAGTTGGCGATCATCGTATGGTAGCTGAAAGCTTAGATACTCTTAAATATCCGTATCCAGAATTAGACTCATCTTATTATATGCAGAACAATGTATATCAAACACTTATTTTTATGGAAGAAAAAGATGAACCTTTATATAATGAAGCATTCCCAAATGTTCAATTTGTACGTTGGCATCGTTATTCTTGTGATATTTTGCCAAAGGGAGGTTCGAAGGCTGCTGGTATTGAAAAGGTGCTTGAAAAAATGGGCATCACTTTACAAGATGCCTTTGCTTTTGGCGATGGCATAAATGATATTGAGATGCTACAGGCAGTTGGGACAAGTGTTGCTATGGGAAATGGCCATGAGCGAGTGAAGGCAGTTGCTCATCATATTGCAGACCATGTAGACGAGGATGGTCTCTCTAAAATTATGCGTAAGCTATCCATTATTTAAAAATGAAAAACAACTAGTTGTGAAATTTACAACTAGTTGTTTTTTATTGATTAATGGTCTATGCCATATTGACGGTTTTTATTTGAACACCTTTTTCCGAAAAATGTTGAATCGTCTTTTTGGATAGTGCGTCATCTGTGATAATGACATCTACGTCATCCACTGGACAAACTTGAATCGCTACATCTTTATTAAATTTTGAGGAATCTGTAGCTACGTAGACTTTTTGAGAGATGGAAATAATTTGCTTTCTAGTAATCGCTTCATCCAAGCTAAAATCAGATATGCCTTTTTCAATTGAAACGCCACTAGCGCAAATAAAAGCTTTATTGATATTAAGATGCTCGAAGCGAAATAAAAATTCATTTGATGTCACTGATTTTTCAGAATGGCGTACTTTACCCCCAAGCAGTATAACCTCAATGTTAGAGCCGATTAGATCAAATGCTACAGGTAGTGAATTTGTCACCACTGTTAGTTTTTCCTTGTCCAATAAAAATGGTGTCATTTGATAGGTAGTTGTTCCGCTATCAATGAAAATACATTCCCCATCTTGAACGAGCGAAGCACATGCTTTGGCAATGGCGATTTTCTCTGTTAACTGTTCGTGAAGTCGGTGATCAATTAGTCCTTCTACTGGCTCAATATATTTAACGCCCCCATAAAATTTTTCAATTTTTTTGTCTTGCATCAACTGTTGGACATCACGACGGATCGTTTCCATTGAAACGTTAAACTCTTTTGTAAGTGTTACTAATTTTACTACCTTATGTTGACGTATAAACTGCAAAATTTGGTGTTGCCTTTCTATCATATACATTTCATCACCTCTACTAGATATTTACTCAAAATAATCATAACTTTGTCAACAGTTGGTCAGAATTTACTCAACATTTACACAAATAAGCATTTTCCTTTACAAAAGGTCTCTATACTGAAGCTAAGAACTGAGTGAGGTGACCCAATTTGTTAGAGCTAAAAAATATCTCAAAAAGCTATAAAAATAAAAAAGTTTTAGTAGATATCAATGTAACCGTCGAATCAGGTGAGATTATTTCATTGCTAGGGCCGAGTGGCTGCGGTAAAACTACTTTGCTTAATATCATTTTAGGACTTGTAGATCCAACTGCTGGTCAGCTTGTCTACAATGGACAAGATATTTCCAAGCAATCAATGCAAGAAAGAGGATTTAATATAGTGTTTCAGGATTTTGCGTTATTTCCTCATTTAAATGCATACGACAATATCATTTATGGATTAAAAAATAAAAACGTGAAAATGTCCAAAGAGGAGATACAAGAATACATTGATTTTTTAGAGCTAGCTCCTCATTTGCATAAGAAGATTCATGAATTGTCTGGTGGGCAAAAACAACGCGTTTCCATTGCAAGAACACTCGTGATGCAACCTAAAATTCTATTATTAGACGAACCACTAAGTGCACTAGATGGCGTTATAAAGGAATCTATAAAGGAACGTATTAAATCCATCGCCCGTGAATTTAATTTGACGACGATTATCGTGACACATGATCCGGAAGAAGCCCTTACCTTATCGGATAAAGTCATCATTATTAATGAAGGTACAGTTGCTCAATTTGGCACACCTCATGAAATTGTTACAGCGCCAAAAAATCAATTTGTAGAAGATTTTATCTTAAGGCAGCTTCATATTAAGCGACATAACATCTATCAATTGTTTGGAGAAACATATGCTTAAAACGAATAAAATAATGAAATTAATTTTTCTACCGATTCTACTATTTTTTCTATTCTTTTTAATTGTGCCATTGCTTTATATGTTTTGGCAGTCATTCAAAATAGGCAATGTCGTTACCACTCAAAATTATATAGAAGCTTTACGGAATATCGAAATTCGTGAAGCTTTTACGAATAGTTTTAAAGTTTCTTTTGTAGCATCAGTGATTACAACCATTTTAGCCTTTTGGTTGGCCTATGCTGTTCATTTTACTACGATGCATCGCCATACAAAAAAGCTAGTTCAAATTGGAATTACCTTGCCGATGCTACTGCCAACCATCACCTATGGCTTTGTATTGATTTATACATTTGGGAATCAAGGAATTCTAACAAAATTAGTGGGGCAGCCTCTTTTTACAATCTATGGGTATAACGGCTTGGTGATCGGTTACGTCTTATACACATTACCAGTTGCCTTTATATTAATGCAAAACTCCATGCAATATATCGATAAACGTTTTTTACTTGTTTCAATATTAATGCATGATCAGCCAATGCGTCGTTTTTATCATACCGTATACCGTCCTATGGTTGGGACAATTGGCGGGGCATTTATTTTAACATTTGTTTTAAGCTTCACTGACTTTGGAATCCCTGCATCGGTTGGTGGCAATTACAGGGTAATAGCTACTGAACTCTACCAAGCTATGTTAGGTTCCATTGTGCATTTTGAACGTGGAGCAGTCATTTCAGTGTTAATGCTAGTACCTGCTGTATTAGGTGTTGTCATGCTAACGATTTTAGAGCGCTTCAATTTTCAATATAAACAGGTTGGGCAAAGTGAACTTGTAAAGCATCGTTTACGAGACACGCTATTTACAATTTATTCAATTCTCTGTGTAACAGCTGTATGTATTATTTTTTTAACCATGTTTATTGTGCCTTTTACCAAAGGCTATCCGTACGATTTCAGCTTTACATTAGAGCATGTTCAAAATGTACTCGCAGAGAAAGATTTAACAAAGGTTTACATCAATTCTCTCATCGTAGCGGTTCTAACAGCAATATTAGGTGTGGGCATAACATTTATGTCGGCGCTTCTTAATACAAGGACACCATTAAAGGGAAGAAAAAGCTTAGATGTAACTTCTATGATGACAAATACAGTTCCAGGTATGGTACTTGGATTATCCTACTTATTTTTCTTTAATGGAAGTTCTTTAAAGGGTACTTTTCTTATCGTTATCGCATGTAATATCGTGCATTTTTTTACGACACCTTATTTAATGGCGAAAAATTCATTGCAAAAAATGGATCCTACGTGGGAAGTGACAGCTGAGCTATTAAAGGATTCGTGGTTAAAAACCGTGATACGAATTATTTTACCGAATATTAGGCCAACGATTTATCAAATGTTTAGCTACTATTTTTTAAATGCGATGGTTACAGTCAGCGGTGTTATTTTTCTTGTCAGCACAAAGACAATGCTTGTATCGACAAGGATAAAAGAGCTACAGCATTTCGCAAAGTACACCGATATTTTTGTTTTATCGATATTCATTTTATGTACAAACCTCATTGTGAAATTAGGTTGTGATTATATAGCAGCACATAAAGAAAAAACGGAGGAGATTACAAAATGAAGAAGTCAACAGGCATGATGTTAGGGACAGTAAGTGCAGCAGCAGTCGTTTTAGCTGCATGTGGAGGAGTAGCAGCAGATTCCAAAGAGCAAGTCATCATTTATTCAAATGCTGATGATGAAGCTATTGAAGTGATGGAAACTACATTAGATGATAAAGGCTATAAAGGTAAGTATTTAATCCAGTCGTTTGGTACTTCTGAGTTAGGTGGCAAAATGATGGCGGAAGGGACAGATATTGAAGCAGATGTTGTAACAATGGCTTCTTATTTTATAGAAAGTGCACAAACCTCAAAATCCATGTTTGTGGATATTTCTTCAGACTTAAAGCCTCTTGATGGGAGTGTTACGTATGCATTACCGATTTTAGGCAATGTAGGCTCTATCTTTATTAATACAGAGGTATTACAACAAAAGGGGCTATCTATTCCGAAATCCATTAAAGATTTGACAGACTCTGCTTATAAGGGTTTAGTGTCATTCCCAAACATTATGGACTCCTCAACAGGGTGGCTTCTAGTACAAGCTATTATAAAGGAATATGGTGAAGAGGAAGGGAAAAAAGTTCTAGCAGAGTTAATTAAAAATGCAGGACCACATATTGAAAGTTCAGGCTCTGGCCCTATTAAAAAGGTGAAAACAGGAGAAGTTGCTGCAGGCTTTGGTTTACGTATCCAAGCTATTGATGCCAAAAACGAAGGGTTACCGATTGATTATATTGACCCGACAGAAGGAAATTTCACTTTAACGGAATCTGTAGCTGTTGTAGACAAAGAAGGTGAGGAAGCATTAGCAAAAGAAATTGCAAAGGTAATTGCAACAGAGGCTCGTGATGGTCTTCTAGAGCAATATCCTGTAGCTCTATACGAAGGAGAACAAGTAAAGGACGAGCACGTTCCTACCTATTTGAAAAAATGGGATACTACCTTAACCGTAGATTTATTAGAAAAACACCAAGCCTTCTTTAAAGAAGCACAGCGATAAGGAGTTATAGCAGATGAGTAACTATAAATTATTGACGCCAGGTCCATTGACAACAACTGAAGCAGTGAAACGAGAAATGTTAAAAGATCGTTGTACATGGGATGACGATTATAAAAATGTGACACAAGTGATTCGTAAGCAACTCTTAAAATTAGCAAAAGTTGATGAAGCTGATTACACTACGGTACTAATGCAAGGAAGTGGAAGCTTTGTAGTAGAGTCTGTACTAACAACAGCAATTGGTGAAAATGATAAGGTGCTGATACTAACAAATGGTGCTTATGGTGAAAGAATTGTTGAAATGGCCAAAGCCTTAAAGTTACAGCATGTTGTTTATAGTGCTCCTTATGATGAACAGCCCTCCTTGTTAGAAGTTCAATCCTTCCTTGAAAGAGATAGGAGTATTACTCATGTAGCTCTCGTACATTGTGAGACGACTACTGGTATTTTAAATCCTATTAAAGAAATTGGGGAAGTTGTTCATTCGTTCAACAAAACGTTTATTGTGGATGCCATGAGTAGCTTTGGAGGCGTACCAATGGATTTATCAAGCTTGCATATTGATTTTTGTATTAGTAGTGCCAATAAATGTATTCAGGGTGTCCCAGGCTTTGGTTTTGTTATCGCGAATACAAGAGCACTGGAAAAATGTAAGGGACAAGCTCGAAGTGTTGCATTAGATTTGCATAGTCAGTGGGAAGTAATGAAGCAAGATGGGAAATGGCGTTTCACATCGCCTACACATGTAGTGGCAGCTTTTGCGAAGGCGCTTGAAGAGTTGAATGAAGAAGGCGGAATTCATGCCCGCTACAAACGCTATGCGTATAATAATCAACTACTTCGCTCTCGCTTGTCGGTGCTGGGATTTAAAGCGTATATTTCGGAGGAGCTTCAATCACCAATTATCACAACATTTTTATTCCCGTATAAAGAGTTTTCTTTTGAGCATTTTTATCAGGAAATAAAAAATGCAGGTTTCGTTATCTATCCAGGTAAGCTGACGGATGTCGATACATTCCGTATTGGCAATATTGGTGATATTCATGAGGAAGATATTCTTGCATTATGTGAAATCATTGAAAATTATATGGTGGTGAAAAACAATGAAAATTGAGACGGTTATTTTGGACTGGGCAGGCACTGCAGTTGACTTTGGTTGTTTTGCTCCTGTTAATGTTTTTTTAACAATTTTTGAAGATGCTGGTGTAATAGTTACACTGGAAGAGGCTCGTAAACCAATGGGGATGCTGAAAATTGATCATATACGCACCATGCTAGAAATGCCAAGAATTAAAGCAGCATGGCATCGTGTACATGGACAATCCTTTACTGAAAAGGATGTACATGTATTGTATAATCATTTTGAAACAAAATTAATGGAGTCTTTGGCGACCTATACAGATCCTATCCAGCACGTGAAAACAACAGTACAGCAATTAAGAGATGCAGGTATTCGAATAGGCTCTACAACTGGCTATACAGATGCAATGATGGAAGTAGTGACAAAGCATGCTGCTGACAAGGGCTATCAACCTGATTTTCTTGTAACACCAACACAGGTTGGTGATAAAGGGCGACCATATCCATATATGATTTTTAAAAATATGGAGGTATTAGGTTCGCAAGCGACGAAGCAAGTTGTGAAGGTTGGCGATACAACATCAGATATAAAGGAAGCCTTGAATGCAGGTGTTTGGGCTGTTGGCGTTATTATTGGAAGTTCAGAAATGGGACTATCCGAAGAAGAATTCAATGCCCTGTCTTCAGAAGAACAGCAACAAATCATAGAGAAAACAAAATGTGTTTTTGAAGAATCTGGCGCTCATTATACAATAGAAACAATGGAGGAGTTGCCAGCATTAATTGAAACGATCAATGCTCGGTTAAATATGGATAGACAATTAGAATGTAAATAATAATTAACCTCGGCAGAAGTAATAAACTGCCGAGGTTGTTTTTAGTCGCGCTCATATGGGATTGAATCTGGTATTTCCGCAAATGGATTCTTTTCATTAATACGGTCATAAAACATAATGCCATTTAGATGATCTAATTCATGCTGAAAGGCAATAGCTGGCAAGCCCTTAAGGCGCATTTTTTTCTCTTCACCATCAATTGTTTTAAATTTTACTGTGATGCGTGCATGGCGAGGTACATACCCAGGAATATTACGGTCAACAGAAAGACATCCTTCTCCTGCTGATAGGTATGTGTTTTCAACAGAATGGCTAACGATCTTTGGATTTATGGCTACAAAGCTTAATTGTTCACCAGCCTCATCTTTTAAATGAAGAGCAAACATACGCTGTAAGCTATTTACCTGATTGGCAGCCAAACCAATGCCACTACGCAAATTATATTTTTCTGCCATTTCAGGATCTTGGCTGTTGATTAAATATTGAAGCATATCCTCAGCAAGCTTTCTTGTTTCTTCAGTTAAAGGGAATTTAACTTCCTCTGCTTTTGTGCGTAAAGTCGGATGACCTTCGCGGATAATATCATCCATTAAAATCATAATAGTAATCTTCCTTTCAACTTTGTAGTGCTTACTAATAAGTATACATCACGTTTTCGTACAATCCCATGAAAAAAGTCCTTATTTGAATATACTCAAAAAATTTTTCTAATGCTATTAGATTTTCGAGAATGGGGTATTCTACTAGGGGAAAACCTGTTGGAAAACGTAAGAGTTGTATGGTGTGAGTAAGGTGTTGTAATACAGAATTTGAATATTAGTAATACAGTATAGGACAGCGGTGTTTGATTGTTATTCTAGAAAAAATCTTTGTATATAGCAGTAATAGATGATTGACCGACAGTATTTTATTCAGTATACTGAGTGTCAAGAATAAGTTGTACTAGTTAAAAAGGTGATTTATTTTAATACAGCTGAAAGGGAGATGTGACAAATGAGCAAGAAAAACAATAATATTTTTGATGCTAAACAAACGCTAACTGAAATCGAAGATAAGTTTGAAATGTTTCAAATTTTGAATGAAGAAGGCGAAATTATAAATAAAGAGGCAGATCCGAAATTATCAGATGAGGAACTAGTTGAGTTAATGACACGTATGGTTTACACACGTATTTTAGATCAACGTTCAATCTCATTAAATCGTCAAGGACGTTTAGGCTTCTATGCACCGACTGCTGGTCAAGAAGCTTCACAACTTGCTTCTCACTTTGCATTAGAACAAGAAGATTGGATTTTACCAGGTTACCGTGATGTACCTCAAATTGTATGGCATGGCTTACCTCTTGAAAAAGCATTTTTATTCTCACGTGGTCACTTCATGGGGAATCAGGTTCCTGAAGGTGTAAACGTTTTAGCTCCACAAATTATTATTGGAGCACAATATATTCAAGCTGCTGGGGTAGCACTTGGTATTAAAAAGCGCGGGAAAAAAGCTGTTGCAGTAACTTATACTGGTGACGGTGGTTCTTCTCAGGGAGACTTCTATGAAGGCATTAACTTTGCAGGTGCATTTAAATCTCCAGCAATCTTCATCGTACAAAATAACCAATATGCAATCTCAACACCTCGTGAATTGCAAACAGCTGCTAAAACAATTGCACAAAAAGGTGTAGCAGCAGGATTACCAAGTATTTTAGTAGATGGAATGGATGCGCTTGCAGTTTATGTAGCAACTCGTGATGCTCGTGAGCGCGCGGTTAATGGTGAAGGCCCAACATTAATTGAAACAATGTGTTACCGTTATGGTCCTCATACAATGGCTGGGGATGACCCAACGCGTTACCGTACTTCTGATACAGATAATGAATGGGCTCAAAAAGATCCTCTAGTTCGCTTCCGTAAATACCTAGAAGCAAAAGGTATATGGGATGAGAAAAAAGAAGAAGCAGTTATTGAGCGAGCAAAAGAAGAAATTAAAGAAGCAATCAAAAAAGCAGATGCTGCTCCAAAACAAAAAGTAACAGAATTAATGGGAAATATGTATAAAGGCGAAATGCCATCTAATCTAAAAGAACAGTATGAAATCTATAAAGAGAAGGAGTCGAAATAACCTATGGCACAAATGACGATGATTCAAGCAATTACAGATGCACTTCGCACAGAATTAAAGAATGATGAAAACGTTCTTGTATTCGGGGAAGATGTAGGTGTCAACGGTGGGGTATTCCGCGCGACAGAAGGCCTACAAAAAGAATTTGGGGTTGACCGCGTATTTGATACACCATTAGCAGAATCAGGTATTGGTGGCTTAGCAGTTGGCCTTTCTCTTCAAGGATTCCGTCCAGTTCCTGAAATTCAATTCTTTGGTTTCGTTTATGAAGTAATGGATTCAATTAGTGGCCAGCTAGCACGTATGAGCTACCGTAGTGGTGGCGTCTACAATGCTCCAGTAACAATCCGTTCACCATTTGGTGGTGGTGTGCACACACCTGAAATGCACTCAGATAGCTTAGAAAGCTTAATGACAGCACAACCAGGATTAACAGTTGTTGTTCCATCAACACCATATGATGCAAAAGGTTTACTTATTTCTTCTATTCGTAATGACAACCCAGTTATTTTCTTAGAGCATTTAAAACTATACCGTTCATTCCGTGAAGAAGTGCCTGAGGAAGCATACGAAATTCCACTAGGAAAAGCGGATGTAAAACGTGAAGGTACTGATTTAACAATTGTTGCTTACGGTTTAATGGTTCATGAAAGCTTAAAGGCTGCAGAAGAACTTGAAAAAGAAGGACATTCTATAGAAGTAATTGACTTACGTACAATTCAACCAATCGATGTGGAAACAATTATCGCATCTGTTGAAAAAACAGGTCGTGCAATCGTTGTCCAAGAAGCTCAAAAACAAGCAGGTATCGCTGCGAACGTAGTAGCAGAAATTACAGAGCGTGCAATTCTAAGCTTAGAGGCTCCTGTTCTTCGTGTGGCTGCACCAGATACTGTGTACCCATTCCCACAAGCTGAAGGTGTTTGGTTACCAAACTACAAAGATGTAATGGAAACAGCGAAAAAAGTTTTAACATTCTAATAATGCTTCTAAACTTGAACAACAGTAAATAGAAAGGATGGGTACACATGGCATTTGAATTCAGATTACCGGATATTGGCGAGGGTATTCACGAAGGCGAGATTGTGAAATGGTTCGTTAAAGCTGGAGATACAGTAAAAGAAGACGATATTCTTTGTGAAGTACAAAATGATAAAGCAGTAGTAGAAATCCCTTCACCAGTTGAAGGAACAGTAGAGGAAGTTTTAGTAGGAGAAGGAACAGTTGCCGTAGTTGGCGATGTTTTAATCCGATTAGACGCACCTGGCTATGAAGACTTAAAGCTAAAAGGTGACGATCATGCCGAAGCAAAAACAGAGGCACAAGTTCAAGCAACTGCTGAATCTGGTCAGAACGTAGAAAAAGCTCCTACTAAAGAGGAAAAGGCACCAGAAAAAGCTCCTGAAAAAGCTCCAGAAAAAGTGGAGACAGTAGTTGATGAAACAAAACGTGTGATCGCAATGCCTTCTGTACGTAAATTTGCCCGTGATAACGATGTAAATATTCGTGAAGTGAAGGGTACAGGCAAAAACGGTCGAATCCTTAAAGAAGATATTGAAAACTTCTTAAAAGGTGGCGGCACTGTAGAGGCTGAAACTGCAAATATCGAAACATCAGAAGATACAGTTCAACAAGAAACGTCTACACCAGCAGCACCAGTAGTTCTTGAGGGGGATTTCCCAGAGACTCGTGAAAAAATGTCAGGTATTCGAAAAGCGATTGCAAAAGCAATGGTACACTCGAAACAAACGGCTCCTCATGTTACACTAATGGATGAAGTCGATGTAACAGCTCTTGTAGCACATCGTAAAAAATTCAAAGATATCGCTGCCGAAAAAGGTGTTAAATTAACATACTTACCATATGTAGTGAAAGCACTTATTTCAACTTTACGCGAGTTCCCAGAATTTAATCGCTCTTTAGATGATGCAACACAAGAAATTATCCAAAAGCATTACTATAACATTGGTATTGCAGCAGATACTGAAAGAGGCTTACTAGTACCAGTTATTAAGCATGCAGATCGTAAATCTGTATTTGCAGTGTCTAATGAAATTAATGAATTAGCGACAAAAGCCCGTGAAGGTAAGCTAGCACCACATGAAATGAAAGGTGCTTCCATGTCCATTACGAATATTGGCTCTGCAGGAGGACAATGGTTTACACCAGTTATTAACCATCCTGAAGTAGCAATTCTAGGTATTGGTCGAATTTCAGAAAAACCTGTAATAAAAAATGGTGAAATTGTAGCCGCACCTGTGTTAGCATTATCATTGAGCTTTGATCATCGTATGATCGATGGAGCCACTGCGCAAAATGCTTTAAATCATTTAAAGCGTTTGTTAAGTGAGCCAGAATTATTATTAATGGAGGCGTAACAAAAATGGTAGTAGGAGATTTCCCAATCGAAACAGATACTCTTGTCATTGGTTCAGGTCCTGGAGGATATGTAGCAGCAATTCGTGCAGCTCAAACTGGCCAAAAAGTAACAATCGTTGAAAAAAATGTACTTGGTGGAGTGTGCTTAAACGTAGGTTGTATCCCATCAAAAGCATTAATTTCAGTAGGTCACCGTTTTGAGCAAGCTAAACATTCAGATGACATGGGAATCATCGCTTCTGATGTGAAATTAGACTTCTCAAAAGCACAAGCATTTAAAGACAGCGTTGTTAAGAAATTAACTGGCGGTGTTGAAGGCTTACTTAAAGGTAACAAAGTTGAAATTGTACAAGGTGAAGCTTATTTCGTTGACGCTCATTCAGTGCGTATCATCAATGGTGAATCTGCTCAAACTTACACATTTAACAATGTCATTATTGCAACAGGTTCTCGTCCAGTTGAAATTCCAACATTCAAATTCACTGATCGTGTATTAAATTCTACTGGTGCACTTTCTCTACAAGAAGTACCTGGTAAATTAGTTGTTATCGGTGGCGGTTATATTGGTACTGAGCTTGGATCAGCTTATGCGAACCTTGGCTCTCAAGTAACAATTATTGAAGGCGGAAAAGATATTTTAGCTGGCTTCGAAAAGCAAATGACGCAAATCGTGAAAAAAGGCCTTAAAAAGAAAGGCGTTGAAATTGAAGTTAACGCATCTGCAAAAGGCGTAGAAGAAACTGAAAACGGCGTAGTAGTAACTTATGAAGTAGGCGGAGAAGAGAAAAAAGTTGAAGCTGATTACGTATTAGTTACTGTAGGACGTCGTCCAAATACAGATGAAATGGGCCTTGCTGAAATCGGAGTTGAATTCGGTGAACGTGGTCTAATCAATGTTGACAAACAATGTCGTACAAATATTCCAAATATCTATGCAATCGGTGATATCGTAGCAGGTCCACAACTTGCACATAAAGCATCTTACGAAGGTAAAGTTGCTGCTGAAGCAATTGCGGGTGAAAAATCAGTAGTTGATTATCTTGCTGTGCCAGCTGTATGTTTCACAGATCCAGAAATGGCGACAGTTGGTTACAACGAAGAACAAGCAAAAGCTGAAGGCATTGAATACACTGCAGCGAAATTCCCATTCGCAGCAAATGGTCGTGCTCTTGCATTAAACCAATCAGAAGGTTTCGTGAAACTTGTTGCTCGTAAAGAGGACGGCTTATTAATTGGTGCTCAAATCGTAGGTGCTGGTGCATCTGATATGATCGCTGAAATGGGCTTAGCAATTGAAGGCGGCATGACTGCTGAGGATATCGCATTAACAATTCACGCTCACCCAACATTAGGTGAAATTACAATGGAAACTGCTGAAGTATTACTTGGCAACCCAATCCACATTGTAGCGAAAAAATAATTTGAATAAAGGAGTGTAGATAAAGCGAGACATTCGCTTATCTACACTCTTTTTTTAGCCAATGTTTTATATGAACAATTAATTTTTCTATTAGCTTTTTCCCGTAACAGGCTTGAATGATAATGATAAGTAATAAGTAGCTCCTCATGGAAAATATTCAATTATTATAGCTTTTAAATCGTATTTCTACCTTTTACAAGCTCCTTTGATTATTCTGAATAATCGATAAATGCTATAATGATAGCATTGTAGAAAGTAAGGGAGGATTTAATAATGGAGCTTAATTTAACGGGGAAAGTAGCAATTATAACAGGATCGAGTAAAGGAATTGGCTATTATACAGCCATGCAGCTTGTTAAAGAGGGTGCACAGGTTGTACTTTGCGCTCGTGGTGAAAAACAACTGCAAGTGGCTGCAGGATGCATAAAAAATGAAACAGGCGTAGATGTATTAATTGTTCCAACTGACATTACAAAAGAAAAAGATTGTAAGTATCTCATTGAGCGTACTGTAGAGCATTTTGGACGTGTGGATATTCTTATTAATAATGCTGGTACAGCTTCAGCGAATTCCTTTGAAACGGTGAGTAGTGAGCTGTGGCAGGCAGATTTAGATTTAAAGGTATTTGGAGCTATTCATTGTTCAAAATATGCTGCTCCATATATGCGAAAGGCTGGGGGCGGTGCAATCGTTAATGTGACTGCCGTGATGGCTAAAACTCCACCTGCAAGTTCACTTCCAACTACTGTAAGCCGTGCTGCGGGGCTTGCCTTGACAAAAGCGATGAGCAAGGATTTAGGGAAGGATAATATTCGAGTAAATTCTGTATGTATAGGACTTATTCGTAGTGATCAAATCGAAAAGAAATGGAAAAAGGAAGAACCAAATTTATCGTGGGAAGAATATTCTCGTAAAGTGGGGCAAGCAATTCCGCTAGGTCGTGTAGGTGATACGCAAGAAGCAGCAAACGTTATCACTTTTTTAGTATCTGATGCGGCGAGCTATGTTACAGGTACAGCTGTTAATATTGATGGTGGCTCTGGTCACGCATTATAGAATAGTAAAAATCCACTATACTAATAGAAGTATAGTGGATTTTTAAGAATATTTATCCTTCTTCATTAATAAGTACATTTTTACCACGTATTTTCATAATCAGTGGTATAAGTAACCAAGAAATGGCAACCACTAAAAATAGTAATGATAAAGGCTTTGTTATAAAAATAGAAAAGTCTCCATTCGAAATGGTTAATGCACGGCGCATATTATTTTCAATCATCGGCCCTAGTACTAATGCAAGTACTAATGGAGCTACTGGGTAATCATTTTTAGCAAATAGATAACCAAGTACACCACAAGCTACTAATAAAAATAAATCAAACGTGGCGAATTGTACGGCATAAACTCCAAAAATTGAAATTGCAATAATAATAGGCAATAAATATTTTTTAGGTGTTTCGATGATTTTGGCAAAAATGCGGACCAAAGGCATATTTAATGCTAATAACATTAAATTTCCAATAAACATACTGGCAATTAATCCCCAAGCAACTTGAGGATGTTCATCAAATAATAATGGACCTGGCTGAATATTATACATAATAAGTGCACCCATTAAAATAGCAGTAGTACCTGAGCCGGGAATTCCTAAAGTTAGTAATGGGATCATTGCACCGCCTGATGCAGCATTGTTCGCTGATTCAGGTCCAGCTACACCCGCAATATGACCTTTTCCAAATTGCTCGGGTGTTTTACTGAATTTTTTCTCGGTAATATAAGAAAAGAATGAGGCAAGTGTTGCGCCTGCGCCGGGTAATACGCCGATGAAAAAGCCTAATAAGGAGCCGCGAGCAATAGGAACAGCACTATCCTTTAAATCTTGCTTTGTTGGTAATACACGATTAATTTTGGCTAATTGACCATCCTCTTCTTCTTTTTCAAGAATGGTTTTAAATACTTCGCCTAATGCAAATAAACCAACAGCGATGGTTAAAAATTCAATGCCAGAGAACAGCATTGGCTGACCAAATGTAAAACGTTCTATACCTGATACGGCATCAATACCAACTGTTCCGAGCATAAGCCCTAAAACAGTCATAATTAAAGCTTTGGTAATAGAACGTCCTGCTAGGCCACTTACTGCTGCAAGTCCTAATAACATCAAAGAAAAGTATTCTGCGGGTCCAAATTTAAGTGCTAATTTTGACAATGGATTAGCTAATAATATCAGACCTAGTAGTGCTACAACGCCTGCACAAAATGAGCCAATGGCCGCGATAGAAAGAGCACTTCCAGCACGACCTTGTTTAGCCATTTGATAGCCATCCAATGTTGTCACAACTGATGAGGATTCACCAGGCGTGTTTAATAGAATGGAAGTTGTTGATCCACCATACATGGCCCCATAGTATACCCCTGCAAGTAAAATAATTGAGCTGGTAGCGGCAGCCTCAGTAGGTAGTCCAGCTGTAATGGTTGCTGTAACGGGGATTAATAATGCAACTCCACTCATGGGACCTATACCTGGAAGTACACCAACTGCTGTACCAATTATGACACCAACAAGAGCGAATAAAAGGTTTTGCCATTGAAGGGCAACTGCAAATCCATCAGCTAAAAATTGCAATGTCGACATATGTTCACTCCTGTACTAAAAAATTGGGAAACTAGGCAATGACCCTCCTAGTAAACTAGTAAATAAATAATAGACGCCCAGTGAAAATCCAGCTGCAATAATAATTGAATAAATAAGTTTAGTACGTTCCATTGTTTGGAAACTAATACACAAAAATAAAAATGTTGTTATCATATAGCCAATTTTTTCAAGGAAAAATACATACGCAAGAGCGCTACCTAAAATAATTAAGAACTTTTTGAGCTCTGTTGAAGATATTTTAGAAGAAGTAGTTGGTCCTCCTGTGACTCGCTCTCTCACAGCTTTTTTCCATGATTCATAAAATAATTGAAGACTTAATAAACCTAAAATAATACCTAAACCTAATGGAAAAATTTTGGGACCAACTGTAGACCCATAAGCACTATCAGAAATCTGTGTTGCTTGAAAAATAAACAAAATACTAAGTGCTAAGAGGGTAATGCTAAATGTTTTATCAAATCTATAGCTCAACCGTTTTACACCTCCATTGAAAATAGATAAAGTTACACAAGTAGTTCTATATTTAATGGAAATACTTGTGCCTTTTTTAAAAAAACGTTTCGTTATTTTTGCATACCAAGAGCTGTTAGTAGTTCAATGATTATTTTATTTTGACTGTCTAGATAAGCTGTAAATTCTTCCGCATTACGGTATTCTGCTTGCCAGCCATTACGGGTCACCTCAGCTTGCCATTCTTTTGATTCAGACATTGCCTGTAATTTTTCAGACCAATAGGCAATCGCATCTTCACTCATATTTTTTGGACCAAAGATACCACGCCAAATTGTAAACTCCTCATCAATACCGGCTTCTTTAAAAGTAGGAACCTCTGCTAGCTCACCTTCTAAGCGTTCAGAGGAACTGACAGCTAATACACGAACATCTCCGGATTTAACATAAGTAGCAATTGTGGAGGCATCTGTTGCAATTACATCCGCATTGCCACCTAATAATGCTGTAACCGCCTCACCGCCACCATCATAAGAAACATATTTAATTGTTTTTAAGTCAATCCCCGCTTTATAAGCCGGGATAATTCCTACTAGATGATCCATCGAACCTGGTGCAGACCCACCTGCTAATGTGACATCTTTTGGTGAAGTTTTCATGGCATTTAAAACATCTGCAAGCGTTTGGAAAGGAGAATCCTTTCTAACAACGATTGCGCCATAGTCCCGTGTTAATTGTGCTAAAGGTGTAGTATCCTTATAGCCAAATTTACTATTTCCTTCAGCCTTTTCATGATTTATAAGGATCGGTGGTGATTTAACCATTAACATATAATCATTATTGGCTTCCTTTGTAGCAAATGTTGCCATGAAGGCAGCACCACCACCACCTGGCTTATTCTCAACTTGAATCGCCTTATCAATCAACCCAGTATCACTCATTGTTTTTGCTACTGCACGAGCTGTTAAATCCCAGCCACCACCAGCACCTGATGGAGCAACAATGGTAATATTACTTTTCGGATAATCACTGGCATTCTTTCCCTCTGTTTTTTCTCCATTTGATGCTGAACAGCCAACCAAACTAGTAAATAGTAAGCCAGCTACCATTATTTTAGAAATGTTCCTCCACATAAAAATCCCCCTTAAAAATAAAATGGTAGCGCTATCAATTTAGCGCTACCCATACTATAACTTACTTCTCAATTTTGGAAATATTGTGATAATAATGTGGATTAACATCATTTTGTTCATAAAGTTTATGTGGAAATAAAGTATCGTCGTTCAGGACGCCCAACTGTACCATAAGTCAGTTCGGTATAGACCTGCTTTTGTGTAACTAAAAATTCTAAATAACGACGAGCGGTGGAACGGCTGACACCTATATTCTTTCCCAACAGCTCAGCTGTACTACCATTCTCCATTATACTTAAATGGTTGATAACATGATTCATTGTTGTTGGATCTATCCCTTTTGGTAATAATAACGGTGTTTCTTGAAGGGGGGATGAACCTGCTTTTGGCCAAAGGTATTGAATTTTTTCATGTGTAAATTTCTCATTATTTTTCAGCAATAGATACTTGTAACGGAATTTTTCTATACTCTCTTTTAGCTGTTCGAATGTAAATGGCTTTAAAATGTAATCAGTAACATTTTTCTGATAAGCTTTCTGTACTATATGTGCCTCTGTAGCTGCGGTAATCAAAATAATACTACTTGTTGGGCTCACTTCTTGGATTTTATCAATTAAATCTACTCCCAGTATATCTGGCAAAAAGACATCGAGTAATATAAGGTGTGGTGAAAATGATTGAAGCCAATCTAAAGCTTCTTCTCCCGTACTTGCCCGTGCAATTACTGTAAAGCCTTCAATTTTTTCTAAAAAACGACAATGTACATCTGCTACACGTACATCATCTTCAATTACTAGCACTTCAATATTGTTCATGGATCATAGTCCCCCTTTTGCTAATAGATACGATAAATAGGGCACCTCCTAAATCTCCTTCTTCAAGAGCAAGAGTACCGTTTAAATCATGGATACTGGAAATGACTTTCCTTAATCCATAGCCTCGATGCTTACTATCTTTCGTAGAAATATTTTCTGAAAATAGCACGTCTAGTTTTTCTTGTGCAAAACCTTGTCCCGAGTCCTCGACCTCAAAGATGATTTCCTCTCCATTATCAAATATAAAAAGCCTAATAATTGGTTGTCGCTCTTTGTTTTTTTCAACCTCTTCAAAAGCATTGGTTAATAAATTTCCCATAATAGAAATAATTAAGCTTTTTTCGATGCTTTCAGGGAATGTTTCTAAATAACTATCCTCATCAAAAATCAACTTGATTTTTAATTCACGTGCACGATTAAAAAATCCGATAATTAAACCATTTAAAAATGGGTCCTTTACACGCTTTGTTATAAATTGGGTTAGAGAAGAATGTCCTTGTACCTCTTTATGAATAATAGATAGTGCTTCATCAGATGCATTTAATTGAATAAGGCCTGATATTGTGTAAAGGACATTATTAAACTCATGTGTTTGAGCACGTAAAGCTTCTGTATATTGCTTTACTTGTGATAATTCGATAGCCATTTGTTCTATTTCTGATTGTAATCGGAAACTTGCAACTGCGCCGACAACTTTACCATTCACCTTCATAGGTACACGGTTAACAATAATTTCATGACCATTAACAATCATCAATTTATCAAGTTGTTTTTCACCCTTCATTAATACGTTAAGCAGATGTGTGTTTGGTATATGCTGTTCGATATTATCGCCCATGATAGAAGCTGAATCCGTTAAATGTAAGATTTTCGCGGCAGCATTGTTTAGGGTCGTAATTTCACCTTTCTGATTTACCGTAATAATAGCTTCACGAACTGATTCAATTAAAGTATTTTTTTCTGTTAATAGACTGGCAATTTCACTTGGCTCCAGATTAAAAATTTGCTTTTTAATGTTTCGGGATAAAAAAATAGAGCCGATAATACCAATGCCTAGTGCAATAACCATCGTATAAAAAATATTATCAAGGTATAAAAAATATAAGCGATCTAATTCACTTGTTAAGTAACCAATTGAAACAACACCAATAATCGATCCATTTGAGTCTAAGATAGGTGCTTTCCCACGAATGGATTGTCCCATTGAACCATTTGCAATGGAAATATAAGACTCACCGTTGATTAATGCTCGGTCATTATCATCTCCGACCATCGATTTACCAATACGGTCAGCGATAGGATGGGTGTAGCGTATACCATTTTTATCTCCTATTACAACATAAGTAGCTTTTGCAGCAAGCATAATCTCTTTGCTAATTTTTTGCAGACTTTCGGAAGGGTTATTTGTATGAAACGCTTCAATTACATCACCCCTGCTAGCCGTTGTTTCCGCCAAATATAGTGCCCGGTTTCCAATTTGTGTTTGCAATGCATCAGATATGGTCATATAAAAGAGGATGCCTGCTAAAATAACAATAATAAAAATTAAAAAACTGCTGTAATAGGCAAAGCGGGCTTGGAGTGTTAATGTTTTAAAGAAAATAGTGAATCCCACCTTTGTGTTTATTCTAGAAATTTTAGTCATTGATAATACTAGTAATCTTTTGTAATTTTCGATTATATAAAAAAATTTCGAAATTTGCTAGATGATCATTAAAAAAGTGATTTGAAGTGGATAGGCACAATATAAAAAAGTTGATAAGTCAAAATGATAAAAAGTTAAATCATGAAGTTCTTGTAGAATAGGACTTTTAATACTGTTTCATAGAATTGCTTGGATATTTCTGTATTTGATTATTATTTTTCTAAAATTACAATAGACAGAAAATTCCTACAGATGTAGAATGAACGATATAGGGGGTGAAAAGTGGCGAAATGTTGAACGAAAATTTTGCTACGTTGTTGTTAAGAGCTGTTCGGATTATTGTGCAAATCGGTATACTTACTATTTTCTATTACATGGGGGTTGGCATTGTTTCTTATCTGCACATACCTCTTCCAGGAAGCGTCATTGGCTTACTTTTATTAGCACTTTCACTCAATTTTAAAATTATTAAGGTCGAATATATACAAGATGGAGCAGGTTTTTTAATTGGCATCTTAACGTTGTTTTTCATTCCAGCAACTGTAGGTGTTATTGATTATCCAGAGCTCATGACATTCACTGGTCTGCTCATCATTTTAGCAGTTATTGCTAGTACATTAATCTCTATTTATGTAACAGGATTGCTGACACAACTCATTGAAAAAAGAGAACTGGCCAAAAAAGAAAGCTCAAAGCCTAATGTGGAAGAAGGAAAGGGGGAATTAACTGTTGATTGAAGTAACGGTTGTCCTTAGCACCATCATCATGTTTATTTTATTTACAAAGCTCTATCAACGATTTCCCCATCCTATCATGATTCCCTTGGTCACGACTACGATTGTCAGTGCAGTGATTTTACTTGTATTTGATATTCCATATTCAACTTATATGCAAGGTGGGGAATGGCTTCAGAAAATGCTTGGGCCAGCTGTTGTGGCACTTGCATATCCTCTCTATAATCAACGAGCAATTATTATGAAATATAAGTATTCTATTTTATCAGGACTTCTCATCGGCATGATAACAGGCTTAGTGACAATTTTTGTGTTACTAAAATGGATCGGTGTAGATCCTAGCTGGATGCTGACAGCCTTACCTAAATCGTTAACAACGCCTGTTGGAATGCAGGTGAGCGAAACGATTGGGGGCATTCCTCCTTTAACGGCTGTTTTCGTCATGATTGCAGGGTTTGTAGGGGCCATTATCGGACCGTTAGTCATTAAGTATGGCAAAATTGACTCTGCCGTGAGTAGGGGAGTGGCAGTAGGAAGTGCCTCACATGGGGTAGGTCTTGTGAAATTAAGAGAATATGGGGAACAGGAATTATCAGTTGGTTCCTTATCAATGGGTTTAACGGCTATTATCGGAGCCTTCTTCTGCCCTTTATTTGTGTATTTATTTTTATAATAGAATGGTGCTTTATAGAAAAAGGAGCTGTCTCAAAAAAGATAGGAAACAACCCTTTTGTTTTAAATCAATGGTTATTTCTAGAAGCAACTATTCATTGTGAAAATGAAATGAAAAAAACTTCAGATAATATTCTATTATAACTATTTTGTAATGAAGAGAATGTTTTCTGGTTGTGTTCAACAAGAAGAATATACTCAC
>NZ_LDUJ01000012.1:0-240 GCF_001043675.1 Lysinibacillus sp. LK3 | reverse complement strand
TTTGCGTTCAGTTTTGAAGGTTTATGAAATTTAATAAAACTTCCAAGAGGGCCTATAGCTCAGCTGGTTAGAGCGCACGCCTGATAAGCGTGAGGTCGATGGTTCGAGTCCATTTAGGCCCACCATATATACCTCTTGGGGCCTTAGCTCAGCTGGGAGAGCGCCTGCCTTGCACGCAGGAGGTCAGCGGTTCGATCCCGCTAGGCTCCACCATTTTTTTGTTCTTTGAAAACTGGATAA